>CAZPZE010000114.1:0-9527 GCA_964590625.1 uncultured Solibacteraceae bacterium | reverse complement strand
CGGGCACTTCGCTACGTACTCGCAGGATTCGTTTACGACTTTGCATTATGCCGACCAGCGATACTACGCCAGTGCGTATGGAAGGTTCAATACCGCAGATCAGTACATGGCATCGGCGGGTCCGGATGATCCAGGTAGTTGGAACCGGTACGCATATGTTGAAGGTGACCCCATCAACGAGTACGACCCAACTGGTGAATTCCAGCTAAAGCCACCGCCGGTCGAGCCGATTGGTGCTCCATCGCGTCCCCCGGGGCTCCCTACGCGACCGACGGTACCCAGTGATCCGATAACAGAATTTCCCGAGTGCAATCCGAATGGCAACAAGACGATCGAGAAGAAGCTCGATTTCGTTAACAGTAATTTTTCGGGTGCGATGACTGCTGCCACCTTTTTTGAGGAAGGAACTACAAACTCAAAAGTGAATTCCACTGCTCTGGCTACCATGTTCCTGCAGTGGTCGATAGGCGAGTCGGGCTATCCCGGCGACAATGCTCAGGTCACCGCAGAAAATAACTGGTTTGGTTTTCAAAGGGGTGGTACCGGAGCTTGGGATGGGCTGGAGATTAACTGTCCTCAGAGTGCGGCGATACCGGCAAACTCGCAGAACGCGTGCTTTTCGATGAGCACGAGTTGGGGGCAGGAACTGAACGCGGCGTTGAGCTCAGTGTCAGGGAAGACAGGTATTACATACGGCCAAGCACTTCAAAATGCATTGGGCTCAGGGGTTGCTACCACCGCAGGGCTACTTCAGGCAATTGCACAGAATGGCTGGAACAAGAGCTCCACCTACGGTGCTGACAAGACCTCGGGAATGTCGATCCAAGCCCAAATAACCTGCCTCCAGCAAAACGGGTACATCAAATGAATGGGAGGATCTTAGGACTAATTCTGACGTGCTCGATAGGCAGTGCCCATGCTCAGCTTAACCAGCTCACGCTACGCGAAGCGGAGAGCTTGGTTGAGTTGGTTCCAGATGTCAGCGCGTCCATGAAGCGCGGAGAATGCCCCCAGATATCGCCGGGTTATGCAGATGGATTCCAGCTGGAGTTTCGCGTTCGAACAACTTGTGGATCTGGTAGTGGAATGCTAATTGGCGCGTATACGGTCAACAGGCGAACCGGTTCGGTCGAATCCTGGGGAGATAATCCACACTCGGTAGCGGACAGCCGAGGCGAAACAGTTGCTTCATCGCTCATATCGGAAGCTCGACGAAGGATTCTCTCAGCAAGCGAGGCTCGTTGCTTGGCAGGTACAGCGGCTGGCTCTCTCCCCGGATGGGACGCCGCTGACGCGACAATTTCTGTACAACCATTCAGTGAAGCCGGCAGCCCTTCCGCAAGAGAAGAGGCTCGCGAAAACCTTATGCGATTTTCAGCCACCCGCGTATCGCGTTCAATCGAGACCCGACGTATTCTGACGGTGAATCTCGCTGGTGCGGTGGTTCGTGACGAAGAGACAGGAAAATCTCTGATGTCAGCTAGCGTTGGTAGCCTGACTGCCGCGCTCCTGGCATTACGCGCACCAGTCTCGCTCACTGATGAGGAGGCTGCTTTGATTGCTGCGGCGACACCACCAATCTCGAACCAGCTCAAAGACACGTGCCGTCTCGTTACTGGAGGAGCATTTTACTCTCGCAGCGCGTTGGTCTCTTTGTCCTGTAAAGCCAGTTTGGCGACTAATTCAAGCGTACTAGTCAATCTCGAGACGGGGATGTTAACCGATGCAGCTACTGGCACTTCTTTAGACAGTTCGGGTAGCCTGCAGTTGGCCGCCAGCCTTCTTTCCGATGCAAAAAAGCGGCGCGTTGAGTCACAGAAGATCGTTGAAGAGGCCTGCACCGCTCACTAACGAAGGACGAAGGACGCGGCAGAGGCTGTGATCTTCCAGAATCATAGGACATCGGGTTTTCAAAAGCAGTAGGTTTTGACAAGGCAAAACGCGCCTTGGAAGAGGCTTTGTTTCCTTCGCCGGTGGAGATCAAAAGCGAAGAGGGTTTTGAAAAGGCTATAACGAGTCGCGCAGGGCATAGAAGGCGCGGCGTACGGCGGACGGGCTGGCGTTGAGCCTGAGGCCGATCTGACGCCAGGAGAGGCCATCGTTGCGAAGCGGTTCGACCTGATCGCGGGGCAGGAGAACGCGAGGGCGGCCGATGGGACGTCCGCTCCTGGTGCCGTTGGCGCGGGCGTAGTCGAGACCGGCGACGACGCGCTCGCGGATGGCGCTGCGTTCGAGTTCGGCCAGGGCGGCGATCATCGTGAACATCGCCTTGCCGGTGGGAGTGGTGGTGTCGATCGCTTCCTGCTGCGACACGAAGTCGATGCTGAGTGAATGGAACTCTTCGAGCGCGATCACCAGTTGCTTCGTGCTGCGGGCGAAGCGATCGAAGCGAAAAACGATGACGGCATCGAAGCGGCGGCGCCGGGCGTCGTCCATCAGTTCGAGCAGGGCCGGGCGGTTTTCCTTCGCGCCGCTGGCGCGTTCGGCGTAGACGCGCTCGATCGTCCAGCCGCGGCGGACGGCGGTTCTGTTCGCAGATGGCCGCGTCAGAGTCGTTCTGGCGCGGACTTTTCTTCGTGGTGGAAACGCGGAGGCAGAGCGCAGCCCGCATCCGTCGTCGTCTTCGTCCGAATCATCATACGCGGATATAATCCGCGGGCCGGGGACAACGAGCGAGTAACGTTTTCAGCCGGCAGAGTACGTGACGTTTGCGTCGGCCGGAAGCCCGGCCCCAGGTTATGCGGCGGAGCGGTGGCGGACGTCGATGCCCTGGACGAGGTAGATGACGCCTTCGGCGATGTTGCGGGCGTGGTCGCCGATGCGCTCGAGGCTGCGGGCGGCGATCAGGTGATCGAGGGCGCGCTCGATGGAATCAGGGTCTGTCCGCATCATCGTAATGACCTGGCGCTGGATGGCGGCGCGCATTTCGTCGACGCCGTTATCCGACGCGAGAACCTGGTTGGCGAGGGCCGCGTCGCGCCGGACAAAGGCGTCGAGGCAGCGGAGCACCATGGACTGAACGAGACCGGCGAGCTCCGTGAGCGCGATCGGTTGTGTCAACTCCGGCTGTGCCATGAGAGACAGAGCGCGCGCCGCGACGTTCACAGCGAGATCGCCCATCCGTTCGAGATCGGTGCTGATCTTGATGGCGCTCACAACGAGGCGCATATCACCGGCGACCGGCTGTTCGCGGGCGATCAGGGTGGCGGCGGCCGCGGAGATGCGGAGATCCGACTCATCGATGTCGGTCTCGTCCCGCATCACTTCGTATGCGAACTCGGGATTGCGCTCGACGAGCGCGAGCACCCCGCGATGGACGGAGCGCGCGACCATTTCCCCCATTTTGAGAAGAGCGTTATTGAGGGCTGCAAATTCCTGTTCGAACGGACGCAAATATTCCTCCTACCCGAACCTTCCGGTGATGTAATCTTCGGTTTCCTTCTTCGACGGGTTGCGGAAGATGACGTCGGTACGATCGTGCTCGATCATGCGTCCGAGCAGGAAGAAACCGGTAAAATCGGCCACACGCGCCGCCTGCTGCATGTTGTGGGTGACGATGACGATGGTGCGCTGCTTACGGAGCTCAATGAGCAGGTCTTCGATTTTCGCGGTCGCGATGGGGTCAAGCGCGGAGCAGGGCTCGTCGAGAAGGAGAACTTCGGGATCTACGGCGAGGCCGCGGGCGATGCAGAGCCGCTGCTGCTGTCCACCGGAGAGCGCGAGGGCTGAGGTGTGCAGTTTATCGCGAACTTCATCCCAGAGAGCGGCGCCGCGCAGACTCTTTTCGACGATATCCGGCATCTCGGAGCGTTTTGCAAGGCCGTTGATGCGGACGCCGTAAGCGACGTTTTCGAAGATAGTCTTCGGAAACGGATTGGGGCGCTGGAACACCATGCCGACGCGGCGGCGGAGGCTGGTGACGTCCATTTTGAGAACATCTTCGCCATCCAGCGTGATCTCGCCTTCGATGCGGGTGTTGCCGATTGTTTCGTTAATGCGATTCAGGCTGCGGAGGAAGGTGGACTTGCCGCAACCGGAAGGTCCAATAAGAGCAGTGACCTGGTTGGCGGGGAAATCGAGCGAAATGTCATGCAGAGCTTTGAAGGCGCCGTAGTAGAAGTTGATGCCTTTCGTACGCAGCTTGGCTTCGGCTGGGACGGGCGCGGCAGCGGATGACGGATGCTGGGCAGCTTCCGGCGCAGGGGGTTCGCTTGAAATATTCATGGTGGTTTGCGACGGAGTCTGTGACGCGCGGGCTGGCGTGCTCATATCCATTTAACCTCTCACCGCGACGTGACCGCGGGACATAATCCATCTGGCCGCAATATTCGCGGCAAGAACGAGAAGCAGGAGAACCAGGCCGGCGGCCCAGGCCTGGCGGTGCCAATCGTCAAACGGGGCGATGGCGTGGCTGTAAATCATGACAGGCAGCGACGCGGTGGGTTCATGGAGTGGATTGCTCCAGAACTGATTGTTGAGGCTGGTGAAAAGGAGCGGGGCGCTTTCGCCGGCGATGCGGGCGATACCCAGGATCGCGCCGGTCATGATGCCTTTACGCGCGGCGGGCACGACGACTGTGGCGATGGCCTGCCATTTTGGGGCGCCGAGGGCGAGAGCCCCTTCGCGCAGGGAACGCGGCACCTCGCGCAGGAATTGTTCGGTGTTCTTCGCCATGATCGGGATCAGCATGAGGCTGAGCGCGACGCCGCCGGCTATTCCGGAAGCGGTATGCATTGGCTGCACAAGGACCGTCCAGGTGAAGATTCCGATCACGACTGAGGGGACACCGTTGAGCAGATCAGCCATATAGCGGACGAGGAACGCGAATCCGCCGTGGCTGCCCCATTCCGCCAGATAGATGCCGGTAAAGAATCCGATCGGCAGGCCGATCATGGCCGCGAAAGCGATAATCCCGGCGCTGCCGACGATCGCATTGGCCATGCCGCCGCCGACCTCGCCGGTGCTTTTCGGGAGCTGGGTGAAGAAATCGAGATCGACCGACTTACCGCCGTTGTAAACGAGGTAAGCGAGGATTACAAAGAGCGACGAAACCGTGAGGAACGCAAAGATGCCGGTGATCGACAGCATCACGTTGTTGACCCACTTGCGCCTGATGTTGCGGAAGGTCATGCGCGCTGGGAGCCTTTCCCGGTAGTGACGAGAATGAGAAGGCGCGCCATACCGTTGATGATCAGCGTCAAAAAGAAGAGAACGAGACCGAGCTCAATCAGGGCGGCCGGATGGATGGCGCCGATGGCCTCATTGAACTCGCTGGCCAGGACCGCCGCAATAGTGTTGCCGGGGGCGAGCAGCGAGGTGTGGACGGACATGTCATTGCCGATCACCATGGTGACGGCCATGGTTTCACCGAGCGCGCGGGAGAACGCGAGAAAGATCGAGCCGATGATGCCGAGGCGCGCATACGGAATGACGATCTGCCAGGTGGTTTCCCATTTCGTTGCTCCGATGGCGAGAGCCGCTTCGCGCTGATCGCGCGGGACAGCCATCAGGGCTTCGCGCGAAACGGAAATGATGTAGGGAAAGATCATGATCGCCAGCACGAGCGAGGCGGTGAGGTAGCCGACGCCGTAGACGGGACCGTCGAAAATCGGCAGAAATCCGAATACTTCTTTCAGAGCGGGGCCGATATATTCGCGCATGGCCGGAACGACGGTGAAGATGGCCATCAGCCCAAAGATGACGCTGGGGACGGCCGCGAGAAGCTCGACGAGAAATGTGAGTGCGTCCGAGAGCTTGCCGCCGGCGAGCTCGGAGAGGAAGACTGCCGCTCCGACGCCGATGGGTACTGAGATGGCGAGCGCGAGAACCGACGTCACCACCGTGCCATAGAGGAAGGGCCACGCCCCGTATTCATCGGTGACCGGATTCCAGACTGTCGACGTCAGAAAAGCGAATCCGAATTTATGCCGGGAGGCGGCGCTGCCGATCCAGAGTTCGGTTACGAGCAGCGCGGTGATGAGGAGGACGGAGAGAGCGAAGAGGATTACGATCAGCCATGCGACCTCGTCGCCGCTGCGCAAACGGCGCGACAGAGAACGTGCCCCGGATTTTCCGGGAAGCGGCGTTGCTGCAGCGGCGGAGGCCATTGGGTTTTTTACGTTCAGACGACTACTTGATTTCCGCGAGCTGCTTCTTTTCCTTCGCCACAACCGAGGTGGGAAGAGGAGCATAGCTCATTGCCTGGCAGTCTTTCTGGCCATCGGTGAGCATCCAGTTCAGGAAGTCTGTGATCGCCTTCTTCTTGCTCGCGTCCTGAATCTGGCTGGGAATCAGCATCCAGGTGAAGCTGGAGATCGGGTAGGACTTGTCGCCGGGTGCGTTGGTGATGGAGACGCGGAAGTCGGCGGGCATTTGGGCACCGGCGGCGGCTGCGGTTACACCTTCAAAGCTCGGCTTAATCCACTTTCCGGCAGCGTTTTTGACATCGGCATAGCCCATGTTCTGCTGGACCGCGTAGATCAGCTCGACATAACCGATGGAGCCAGGAGTCTGCTTGACGAGGCCGGCGACACCGGCGTTCTGTGCGCCGCCGAGGCCGGTCGGCCAGGAGACGGAAGTGGAGGCACCGACTTTGCTCTTCCATTCGGAGCTGACCTTCGAAAGATAGTCGGTGAAGATGAAGGAAGTGCCGCTGGCGTCGGAGCGATGAACCACGACGATGTCGTTGTTCTTTGCGGGGAGGCTGACGCCGGGGTTATCGGCCTTGATTTTCGGATCGTCCCACTTCTTGATGGTTC
The DNA here is from genome assembly GCA_964590625.1 of uncultured Solibacteraceae bacterium. Taxonomy (GTDB): domain Bacteria; phylum Acidobacteriota; class Terriglobia; order Bryobacterales; family Bryobacteraceae; genus BOG-234. The sequence continues at coordinate 2,769 of CAZPZE010000114.1, read as the reverse complement.
CGAGGTAGATGCCGGCGATGGTTTCACCGCTGAACTTCAGGCCGGTGGCTACGCCCGGGACGTTGTAGGTGAGAACGACTGCGCCGAGCACGGTTGGGAAGTGGAACGGCTTGATTTTGATCGCGGCGATTTGCGGATCTGTCAGCGGTGCGTCAGAGGCGGCGAAATCGACGGTACCTTCGGTGATAGCTTTGATGCCGGCACCGGAGCCGAGGCCCTGGTAATTGATCTGGATGCCGGTTTTGGCTTTATATTCTTCGAACCACTTCTGATAGATCGGCACCGGGAACGAAGCCCCGGTGGCGTTGATGGTGGCCGCGCTCGCAGCCATCGCACCGAAGAGAGGGAGGAGCGCTCCCATGGCAATAATTTTTTTCATTGTTTGTTTCCCCTTGTTCAGAGTTCAGGAAGGAGGGGCGGCTTTCCCGATTTGAGTTTGCCACCCCTTTGTTTCAATTGTGTTTCAATTTGTTTACGGGTCGTTTGTTTCAGCTTAGCCCTTTAGAATGAGGGCATTGAGCCGGGAAGCGTGTAGCGGACATTGAAATACAGAGTGTTGTCGTGGGTATTCTTGCCACCCGCGACGCCAGCAGCGTAGTACCACGGCGACCGGTTTTCCCACATGTACTGGCCCATGAAGTTCACGGCGCCGTAGCGGGCGCTCTTCCAGAAGGTCTGGTTGAAGCCGAAGGTGACTTCCTGGATCATGCGGTTCTGGCCATTGGAAGAACCCTTGTAGCCGTAGCCGATGAGGCTGGTGCCGTTGGCGTCGACCGCGGTGTTGCGTCCGATGTAGGTGCCGCCCCAGTAGCCGTAGATCAGAGTGTTCCTGATGTTCTGTTCAAAGCCTTCGGTGAAGCCGCCGGAGTGGATGGGGCTGAGGCTGCCATCGGCGCGAACGATGACGTCCGGCGCCTGGCCGAAGAGGTAACGGCCGCCGCCATCGCTCCAGAAGTTGGTCGTGGTGAGGCGGAAGTTGTCGGTGAGGCCGATCATCGCGTTGACGGAACCGCCGCCGCCGATCGTGGAGTAGCGGTTGCCCGTGGCCGCGTTATAGCTGCGGAAGGTGCGCTCGATGCCGGCAACTTCGAAGTGGATCCGGGAGTTCGGGTCAAAGGCAACCTTGGCGATGAAATCCGGTGCGGGGTTCGGAACGGCGTTGGTGTTGGTACCTGCGCCCAGCACGCCGCCGGCATAGGCAGCCAGACCCGAGGGGAGCGTGATGGGAGCGGCGCCAGCCGAACCACCCATGTACTGTTCCGGATTTTCCACGGAGAGACCGAACGTCACTGTATTGTTCGGGTGGAGCAGGATGCGGAAACCCGGCTGACGGGTCCAGGGGAGGCCCGTGAGGTAGTTCAGGTCTATGACCTGCGAATAAAATATGTCGCCAGGCAACGCGGAGATGCCTTTGCGGTTCGGAGTGAGCATGCTCCAGCTCTGTCCGGCGAGGAATTCGGCGCCGCCTTTGCGGACGTCGATCCAGAAGAGGCGAATGCGGGGCACGAACGAGCCGCTGGTCACCGTGAGGTTGTTACCGCCACTGGTGCCGTTGAAGTCGAACTCGTTATAGGCCATGAAGTGCGTGCCCTTCCAGTTGCCATCGGCGCGGAAGCCGAGGCGGGAGTTCTGCGGACTGAAGTGGAATTCGGCCATGTGGGCGCCGAGAGCATTGTTATAGGGAATGCTGGCGAAGTTGGTTCCGATGCTGGAGCCAAGATCGCGCGAGCGCCAGACGCTGGTCATATCCATAAAGCCGACGGGAATGACGCAGGTGTCGCCAATGCGGAGATACGGCGGAACCTGTTTGGTGTCCGGCGGGGCTTCGCAGGGATTCGAGTTGGAGCTGGCAGCGGGGGCAGCCTGAGGAACGGGGATCGCCGGGATAGCGGCCAGGGTGGCCGGCGCAGCGGCGGGGAAAATGGGAGCAATGCTCGCTACCTGGCCGCGATTCACAGGGGCGGCAGGCGTTGTGGTGGCGGTCGTGGGGGCCGCCTGATCGAGACGGCGCTGTTGCTCGTCGAGAGTTTTCTTCAGCGAGTCGAGCTGCTGCTGCTGTGCGGCGATCATGGCCTTCAGGGCAGAGATTTCGTCCTGCTGGGAGCCGGCCTTTCCTGCCGTTGGGTCCTGTGCGACTGCCAGACTTCCGGCGGTTACTACGGCCAGAAGGGCGCGGCACAGCCATCGTTTTCCTGACATCATTTGATTTGTCTTCTCCTGTTTCCCGCTGCGCGCGAAGGCTGGACACACTTCACCTAAGTGCACGAAAACGGGGGTTTTACTCAGCTTTAAGCTTGTACTTCAAGCCAAGTATAGGGATTTGGCGGGTGAAATAGATTACGAATCCGTGAATTGATCTTTACAAGTTCGAGTCATTCGACCCAGTAGTGGGTCATCCGACGCGATGGTGGCGAACATCCACCCCTTTAACGAGGAAGAGGACGTCTTCGGCGATGTTGGTGGCGTGGTCGGCGATGCGCTCCAGATTTTTCGCCACCAGAATCAGCTCGAACGCCGGAAACACCACCGATGAGTCGCCCATCATGTAGCTGAGCAGTTCGCGAAAAATCTGGTCGCGCAGGTTGTCCACCTGGTCGTCGCGGGTGAGCACGGTGCGCGCCAGCTCGATGTCCCGGCGCACCAGGGCGTCCAGGCTGTCGCGCACCATGCGCTCGCTCAGCTCGCTCATGCGCGGCAGATCGACGTAGGGTTTCACGCGCGGGTGGCGCAGCACGCGCTGCGCCGCCTGGGCGATATTGACGGCCTGGT
>CAZPZE010000113.1:0-2362 GCA_964590625.1 uncultured Solibacteraceae bacterium | reverse complement strand
AGTCCCAGGGATTATGCCGGGTAAAGCGGATTAGGGCCGCAGGATCGATGCGCGGAGCACGAGCCAGGCGATTCCCGCCAGCCAGCCGATCAGGGCCTGATACTCCTGGTTTTTTCGATAGAGGCTGAATGAAAAGGAATCCGGCCCCCAGGCGCCAGGCCATCGAGGCAACAGGAGCGGCACCCGGGCCGCGAACTCGCGATAGCCAGGCAGTATCGCCATCAGGTGCTGCTCTTCGAGTTCAATCGCGGGGAGATAGACGAGGAGAAAGACCAGGATGAAGATCGCCGCCAGCAGAAGGCTGTTGCCGGCCGCCGCCAGTCCGAGAGCCGTGATGAGCGTCCCCAAATAAAGCGGATTGCGGGTTGCGGCGTACGGTCCCGACTGGGCCAGCCGCTGGTTCTTCGCAAGATGCCCCGCGGCCCACGCGCGCAGGGCGAGTCCGCAGAGCGAAACAGGGATGCCCGAAAGCAGCGATGCCGCGGTAGGGCGGGAGAACCAGCCGAACGCCGCGAGCAGCAGGAATCCGGCCGGCACGCGCAGCCGCGCCACCACATCCGCGTAGGGTTTCGGAAACCAGTGGCGCCGCACTATGCGTGACAACCTATGCGGCTGGCCAGCGCCGCGAACACCTGTTCCGGCGTGATGGCCTGCATCGAGGGATCAATGGTCTCGCCGCGGCGATGGGTGGTCTGGACGCCGCTCGTCCGAAAAACTTCAAAATCGCCGCCGCGCGGACCGTTGCGCGCGGGGTCTGTGGGGCCGAAAATCGCCGCGCCCGATTTCCCCAGCGCCGCCGCCAGATGCAGAGGGCCGCTATCCACGCCGACTACCAGCGCAGCGCGGCGCGTGGCGTCGATCAGGCCCGCTATCCCGCTCTCATGCCGAGCGGCCCAGGCGACATCCGGCAGAGATCCTGGCGCGCCGTTGATGACGAGCGGCAGCCCGAGGCGCGCACGCACCATTTCCGCGAGCCGTCTGTAATGTTCGAGCGGCCATTGTTTGGAAGTCCAGCCCGCGAGCGGACAGGCGAAGACGAACGGGCCTTCGGGTAAGGTGCCTTCAGGCGTCCCCGCCGGAAGCGGAAACACGCGCGCGCACGCTTCCACGTGCGAGCGCTCCGCGCCCGCGGCTGCGGCAAGCTCCAGCGCCTGATCCACTACATGAACGGCCTTCGGGCGGACGCAGGTCGAATAAAACCAGCTCGCCGGACGTTCCCGCGCGATGCCCGCCTCGTAGCCAACAATCCGCTCGGGGCGCGCGAAGTGCGCAACCAGCGCCGATTTGATCAACCCCTGAAAATCCACCGCAAGATCGAAGCGGTATGCCCGCAGCGCGCGCCGCGTCGCATTCCACGTGCCGGGGTGGTGACGCTCGAAAAGAACGAGCTCATCGACAATGCCATTTCCCTCCAGGATCGGCGCCCATTTTGCATCGACGGCCCAGACCAGGCGGGACGCCGGAAAGCTGCGGCGCAGCGCCGTGGCGGCAGGCAGCGCATGCAGAATGTCGCCCATCGCCCCCAGACGCACAATGAGGATATTGTTAACGTCGCGCGGCAAACCGTAGTCTATCAAGCCTGGAACTCCTTGATTTCCGCGGCGGCGATGACGCGATCGACTGTGACGCGGGTCATGCAGCGGTGGTCGATGGGGCATTCGCGGCGTCCGCAGGGAGCGCAATCAACGGGCTCGCGAAGCACCCGCGCCCGCGGGCTCACCGGCCCGGTTCGAACCTCGTCCGTGGGGCCGAACACGGTGACGGAGGGCACGCCCGTGGCGGCGCACACGTGCATCGCGCCCGAATCGTTCGTCAGGCAGAGGCTGCAGGCGGCCGTCATATCGATGAATTCCCGCAGAGTCGTCGCACCGGCGAGATTGTGCCCGCCGGCGGCTGCGGCGACCTCAGCGCACAGCTCGCGCTCCGTTTCCGATCCGAACACCGCGATGGAAGCCGAACGCCCGGATGCCAGTTGCCGCGCCGCTTCGGCGAATCGCTCGGGCAGCCAGCGCTTGGCGGTGCCGAAGGCCGCCCCTGGATTGACGCCGATCACCGGGAGAGTGATTCCGCGCGCTGCGAACAGCGCCTCGCCTCGCGCGCGCGAAGTAGCCAGGCCATCCAAAAGAATCTCTTCGATTTCCGGCAGCTTTTCGATGAGGCCGGCGCGCCGGAGCAGTTCTGGATAGTAATAGCGCTCGTGCGGTGGAATTTCGCCGGGGCGGGGAACATCGATGGCGTCAGTGAGCAGAATGCCGCGGCCGTCGCGGGCGTAGCCCACGCGCCGCCTGGCTCCGGAGAGCCACACGATCGCCGCGCTCTCAAACGAGTTCGGAAGAAGTACCGCGAGATCGAAGCGTTCTTT
>CAZPZE010000112.1:0-8021 GCA_964590625.1 uncultured Solibacteraceae bacterium | reverse complement strand
TGGATGAATTCGTCTGTCTATGCGATTCTATTCAGACAGAGGAGACACAATGAAATTCATCCGAACGTTCTCGATTGCCGCCCCGCTGGCAATCGCACTGATGGCGCCCAGCCTCCGCGCCGCCGATATTCCGGCCGAGGGCACCACCGCACCGGAATTCACTCTCAGCTCGCAGGAGGGCAAGCAGGTCAGCCTGAAGGATTTCCGCGGCCAGTGGGCCGTGCTCTATTTCTATCCGAAGGACATGACGCCGGGCTGCACGATCGAAGCGCACAATTTCCAGGCCGATCAGGACAAGTACACCGCGAAGCACGCGGCCATCGTCGGCGTGAGCGTCGATAACGTCGATTCGCACGTTCAGTTCTGCACGAAGGAAAACCTGACGTTCAAGCTGCTGGCCGATCCCACCCATCAGGTGGTGGATAAGTACGGCTCGTTCGGCGGCATGGTGGCCAACCGCAATACGTTCCTGATCGATCCCAAGGGCGTGATCCGGAAGGTATACACGAAAGTCCAGCCGAATCCGCACAGCGCGCAGGTTCTGGCGGATCTCGACACCCTCGAAAAGAAGTAGTGCCGGAAGTGAGATCCTGAAAGAGGGCGGCCTGTGCGCCTCGCACTGGGCCGCCCTTTTTCGTACGGTGATCGCAATTTGACGACCCGAGAACACGAATTCGGCGAAATCGCTCTCCCCCAGGCGCCCAGCCTTCTCCGCTTCGCCCGCCGGCTCACGGCCGATCCAGCGGCGGCGGAAGACCTGGTGCAGGAAACCCTGATGCGCGCCTGGCGGAGCTTCGATCAGTTCCATGGCGGCACCAACGTGCGCGCCTGGATGTTTCGCATTTTGCTGAATACGTTTTATGGGCAGGGACGAAAGGGGCGGCTGACGCTCGTACCGCTCGATGAAACAGACAAGGCCGCTGCGGCAGGCAGCGAGGCCGTATTCGATCTGGCCGGCGCTCTGGCGAAACTGCCGGCCGAGCAGCGCACCGTCCTGATGCTCGGAGCGGTGGAGGGATTCACCTGCCGCGAAATGTCGGAGATGCTGAATATTCCGATGGGGACCGTGATGTCGCGCCTGAGCCGCGCGCGGCAGGCCATGCGTTCCTATCTTGAGCCCGCCGCGAAGGCGGGCGCCGGAAGTCAACGGGCTTATTGCCACAAGGGAAGCTCATGAACTGCGGAGATTTCGAAGAACTGGCGCCACTCTGGCACTCAGGAGAACTGGATAGCGATCGGCGCGGCGAGTTTGACGCCCACGTGGTGGAATGCGCCGCCTGCGCCGCCGAACTGCGGGAACAGGCGTCTATCGATGCGCGTCTGCGCGACATCGTCCATGCCGAACCCGCCGATACACGCGTCATCGAGGAGCGGGTTCGCCGCCGCATCGCGCGCGAGAAAACGCTGCGCTGGGCGATCCCCGGTCTGGTGGCTGCGGCCGCTCTGATCGCGATGGTGATCTGGCGCGCTCCAGGAACTCCACAACCACCGCCCCCGATCTTCGCCGACGCCGCGCGTGACCACACGGCCGAGCTGATCAATCACGCGCCCCGCCGCTGGCGCGCCGACCCGTCCGAGATAGCCACCATCGAGAAGTCCCAGGGAATCGCGGACGCCGATGTGAAAGCACTCGAAGCCACCGGCTACAAACTGCAGCGCGCAAAGATTTGCCGCCTCGGCGGCGCCCCCTGGATCCATCTGATTTATGAGCGCGACGGCCGCGAGTTCTCGGTCTACATGCGGGTGAACGGAGACCACCCGGTGCCCGATGCGGCCTCGAGTTCCGGAAGCCTGCAACTGGCCTCGTTCACGCATGGGCACGTGCAGGCCGTCATCGTTACCGATGCGCCGAAGGACGAGTGCGCGAAGTTCGCGAAGGACGCAGAGCACGCGCTGCTCTGAGCGTCACCCCAGCATTTCCATCAACCGGGCGCGCACTTTTTCCGCGATCGCCGAATCGGGACAGATCACCAACACGGTATCATCGCCCGCAATCGTCCCCACCACCTCCGGCCACTCGGCGTTATCGAGCGCCACCGCCACGGAACTCGCATGCGCCGGAGCTGTCCGCAGCACAATCTGATTCTGGGCGATACGCACATCGCGAACGAATTCGCTCGCGGTCGAGGAAAAATCGTCAGCCCGCTCGCGCTTCGGCAAAGCGCGATAGCCCTGGGGCGTTTTCACCAGCCCCATCTCGCGGATATCGCGCGAAAGCGTCACCTGCGTCGCTTCCACACCGCGCTCTTTCAAAGCGCGCGCAAGGTCTTCCTGCGTGAAGATACCGGCCGAGCCGATCAGCTTCAGAATCTGGCCCTGGCGGTAGCTCTTCGTCATATCACCCCAGTTCCGCAAGGCGCGCGCGCGCAGCCGAAAGGGCAGCCGCCACCGCGCGGGGGCCGGTTCCGCCCGCAATCTCGCGCGTCTTCATGCCCTCGCGGGGATCGAGCAGCCGGGCCACGTCCGGCGTGAATTCCGGCGCGAACGCCGCGAGCGATTCCGCCGTCCAGTCCGCCGGCTTCTTGTTATTGCGCACGCTCTCGAGCACCAGCCGCCCCACAATCTGATGCGCCTGATGGAACGCCGTGCCATTGCGCGCCAGCGCTTCCGCCAGATCCGTCGCCACCACCCAGCTTTCTTCCGCCGCGGCAAACGGCACATCCGGACGCAGCACCACCGATTCCGCGGTCACGATTGCCATCTCGAGGCACGCATCCACCTGATCCGCCGCTTCAAACAGCGGCTCTTTGTCTTCCTGCATGTCGCGGTTGTAAGTCATGGGAAGACCCTTCATCGTGAACAGCAGCGAATTCAACGCCCCAATCACCCTGCCCGATTTCCCGCGAATCAGCTCGAGCGAATCCGGATTCTTCTTCTGCGGCATCAGGCTCGATCCGCTGGTGACGCCATCGCCCAATTCCATCCAGCCGAATTCTTCCGACGAATAGAGAATCCAGTCCTCCGCCAGCCTGCTCAGATGGATCATGATCATCGAAGCCGCGTAGAGATAATCGAGCGCGAAATCGCGGTCGCCCGAAACATCCATACTGTTGCGCGTGACCGAGTCGAAGCCCAGATCGCGCGCAATGGCCTCGCGGTCATGCGGGAATCCGGACCCAGCCAGCGCGCCGCTGCCAAGCGGCATCACGTTCGCGCGCCGGCGCGCCTCGCCAAGGCGTTCATAATCGCGTGAGAACATCTCGAAATACGCCAGCAGATAGTGCGGCCACAGCACAGGCTGCGCGCGGCGCAAATGCGTATAGCCGGGAATCACGGCATCCGGATATTTCTCCGCCAGATCAAGCAGCGCCGAGAGCAAACCGCGCACCAGTTCGCGCGTACGATCGCATTCTCCGCGCAGCCAGATCCGCGTATCGAGAGAAACCTGTTCATTGCGGCTTCGGCCGGTATGGATCTTATCCGCCAGCGCCCCCACACGCTCCTTCAGCTTGTGGATCACGAACGAATGCACATCTTCATCCGCCGCACCCGCGAAGAACGCCTCCTCGGCCGCATCGGACTGAATCGCATCGAACGCCGCGCACAGCTTCGCGCACTCGGCTTCCGTCAGTACCCCCGCGCGCGTCAGCGATCGCGCAAACGCCTGCGACCCGCGCACATCGGCTGCCAGCAGCCGCTTATCGAAATGAAGAGAATTCGAGAATCGTTCGAAGACCTCGGATGGCCCGGTCTCGAAGCGTCCGCCCCAGAGTTTCATGAACCGTTTATTCTATGCGAGCAGCATCAGCAGGAGCGCCTTCTGCGCGTGCAGGCGGTTCTCCGCTTCATCAAACACCACCGAGCGCGAGGATTCGATCACGCTGTCGGTCACTTCTTCGCCCCGGTGCGCGGGCAGGCAGTGCATGAAGATCGCTTCGGGCGCGGCCTGCGCCAGCAGATCGTCATTCACCTGATAAGCGCGGAATGCATTCCGTCGCACCGCGGCTTCGTGCTCATCGCCCATGCTGGTCCACACATCGGTGTAGACAATGTGCGCGCCGCGAACCGCCGCCGCGGGATCGTTCGTGATCTCGATGGGCCCCTCTGCCATCGCCGTCACGCTCGCAGGCAGCTCATAGCCCACAGGCGTCGCGATCGCGAAATCCATACCCAGCCGCGTCGCATCGAGCATCAGTGAACTCGCCACATTATTGCCATCGCCGACGAAAGCCAGCTTCAGCCCCCGCAGTTCCCCAAAATGTTCCTGAATGGTCTGCATGTCCGCAAGCGCCTGGCAGGGATGCCACATATCGCTCAGCGCATTGATCACCGGAACCGACGACCACAGTGCCAGATCATCCACCGTCTGCTGCCGGAACGTGCGCGCCACAATCCCCGAAACCCAGCGATCGAGATTCCGCGCCACATCTTTCAGCGGCTCACGCACGCCGATTGGGCCTTCATCGAGAAGAGCAAATCCGCCCAGCTGCTGGATCGCCAGTTCGAACGTCATCCGCGTGCGCAGTGACGGCTTTTCGAACAGCAGCGCGATCGACTTGCCCGCGAGCGCCTGCCGATAGGATCCGGGCGAACGCTTCACATCCGCCGCGAGTTCGAGCAGCGAGTGAACCTCTTCCACCGAGGCATCCACATCGCAGGTAAAATCCGGACGGGCCAGACGTTGCACCCGCGGCAGCATGGCAGTCATGTATTTTTATTCAACCCAATGAATATTTAACCACCAGACGCCGGTTGCGTCAAGTCTTTGTCAGACATCAGGAAAACAAAACATGGTACCCGGTTGCGTGTGTCTTTCCTGACATACCTTGCATTCAGACGAGGCATCCGGGATAATGGGTGTAGTACGTTTGCTCAGCGTACTTTTGGAGCTCATTTTGGCAGTCGTCGCCTCCCGATCTTCTCTGATGGGTGCTCTGATTCGCACCGCCAATCCTTCAAATCTTCACTCAGTTCTCGATTTTCTAACCGGCCTCTCCTGTGGCGAACTTGAATGTCTCGCCGAGTTTCAGGGGGCTTGCCTCCTCGAAATGGGAGATAAACCGGTCAATCCTTACCGGTTGCTGGCGGATTTCTTCGATCCTGCCGTCTCCGACCGCTGGCGGAACTGTGAAGACAGGGCGCATAAAACGTTTGTGGTGATCTCCTGGCTGGAAGTTCAGCGCGTTCCCCGCCCCCAGAAGTTCGTCACGCACGTCGCCTGATTGAAGGACATCGGCAGCCACCCGCCCCTCCGGGGCACAAGCGGTAACTCCACCTCGTTTTTTGCTTTCAGCACTACCCATAAATCATTGAAAATCTGAGAATAATCTCAGATTTCGACACTATCTCGCGTGCCCTTCCGCGAGCCGCTGCTTCTGCCGTTTGCCTGCCTCGCGGCTGGCATTGTCCTTGGCAAGTATGAGTCCATTCCCGCCGGAACCTCGCTCGGGGCCGCCGGAACCTGCACTCTTCTGGCGCTGATCGGAAATGCGGTCGCGCGGCGAGGCGTGGCATCACGAATCGCAGCGGGCGCGGCGGTAATCTTCCTTGGGATGGCGCTGGCGGTCGTCCGGGAGCTTCCCCCGCCTCGTATCCTGTCAGTGCCGGATAATACACTCGCGATCTTCGATGGGTGCGTGACCGACCCTGGCATCCTCGGCGCGGACCGCGAACGCTTCGGGATCGATCTGGCGCCGGGAGCCCACGCCGAGGTCTCACTGTATACAAAACCAGGCGAAAGCTTCCCGGATTTGCCGTACGGCACGCCGGTCGAGCTCCAGGGTAAGGCCCGCACACCGCACAATTTCGGCAATCCGGGTGCGTTCGATTACCGCACCTACCTCGCCCGCCAGCAGATCTACTGGAACGTTTCAGCCGCCGCATCCACCGTGCGGATTCTTCCGGGTCATTGCGGGAACCGGCTGGCTCAGTTCATTTCCGGCCTGCGCGTCTCGGCGCTGAACCGGCTCGACCGCCTCTACGCGAACGATCCCTACACCAACGGCATGATGCAGGCGGTTCTGATCGGCGCCACCGCGAAGCTCGACAAGCTTTGGACTGTGGACTACCGCTCGACCGGCACTTTCCACGCGCTCGTGATTTCCGGCAGTCACGTCGCGGTGCTGGCGGCGGTCTTTCTTTTCCTGCTGCGTGTTCTCGCCATCCCGCGCGGCCTGGCGATTGCCCTCACGCTCGCGGCCGCCTGGCTCTACACCGGTATCACCGGCTGGCAGGTTCCGGTGATGCGCGCCGCGGCCGGCATGACGCTCTATGGAATCGCGCGATGCTTCCACCGCGAAGGCCGCGTGCTCAATATTCTGGCAGGCGTCGCGATTCTCTTCGTCGCGATCGATCCCGCGCAGCTCTTCGACGCCAGCTTTCAGCTCTCCTTTCTCGCCGTGGCCGCGATCGGCGCGTTCGTGATCCCCGCCCTCGAAGCAACTTCCGGCCCTCTGGCGCAGGGGCTGCCGGATCTCGCCGACGTGCGCCGCGATCTTCGGATGCCGGCAAAGACCGCGCAGTTCCGCGTCGAGCTTCGATTGCTGATTGACACGCTCTGCCTGCTTTTCAGCGAACGCCTGCGCGCCGTGTTCCGGTTTCTGATCGTCGGCATCTCGCGTCTCGCCATTTATCTCTGGGAAATCCTGATCACATCGCTGTTCATTCAGATCGCGCTCGCTCTGCCCACCATCGTCTACTTCCATCGCCTCCCCGTCTCCGGACTGTCCGCCAACGCGATCGTCGTTCCCGCGCTCAGCGCCGTGGTGCCGGTCGGGTTTCTCGCAATCGCCACGCAGTCCCACGCGCTCGCCTCCGTCTGCGCCTGGCTGCTCGATCTTTCCCGCCGCGCGGTCGCGTTTCACGCGCGATGGGAACCGGACTGGCGCATTCCTTCGCCGCCCGTGTGGCTCGCGGCTGCGCTCGTGGTGCTTCTGATTGCAGCCGCATTGCGCGGGCATCGCTGGTGGTCACGCGCCGGCGCCTGGCTTGCCGCCGCGCTTGCGCTGCTGGTGGCCGCGGTCCATCCATTCGCGCCCGCCATCGTTCCGCACGAATTCGAACTGAACGTGATCGACGTCGGCCAGGGCGACAGCCTGCTCGGAGTCTTCCCCAACGGCCAGCTCATGCTGATCGACGCCGGCGGCATCGCAAGCTTCAATAACGCGCGCCGGCCCGGCATCGATATCGGCGAAGACGTGGTCTCTCCCTACCTCTGGACCCGCTCCATCAAACACCTGGACGTCGTCGCGATGACGCACGCGCATGCGGATCACGTGGGCGGCATGGCTGCGGTCCTGAAGAATTTTCATCCGCGCGAATTGTGGATCGGCGCCGCGGGAGAAAGCCCTGAGTGGCGGCAGGTGCGGGCCGTCGCCAGGTCGCTCGGCATTCGCATTCGCCAGCTTCGCGAAGGCGCACCCTTCCTGTGGGGCGGCACGACCATGCAGGTTCTCGCACCACTCCCGAACTACGAACCGACCGACAAGCCACAGAACAACGACTCTCTTGTTCTGCGCGTCGAATACGGCGCCACGAGTTTTCTCCTCACCGGTGACATGGAGAAAAAGATCGAGGAAGAACTCTACGCTCGCGGACTGCTCCACCGCGCGGACGTCCTCAAAGTCGGCCACCATGGCAGCCGGACCTCCACCAATCCCGATCTCCTGACCGCCGTTCATCCGGCATTCGGCGTCATCTCGGTCGGTTTCGACAATACCTACGGCCATCCTCACCCGCTCGTGCTCGATGCGCTGCGCCAGCAACACGTCACTGTCTATCGAACGGATGAGGACGGCCTCATCCAGATCGCCAGCAACGGCCGGAGAATTCACGTCCAAACACAGCTTCCGGGCGAAACCGGAGAGCGGTAAACATTCGTCATCCCGCAGACACACGATTCGCACGCGCGCGAAATGGTTTCTTCATTCCGCTGTGACTTTCCGTTGTTAACCTGGCTGCTTGATCGTGCTCCGCGTCCGCGGACTCACCGATCTGACTCAGGGGAAACTTCTCGATGAATTCCAGACTTGTAATGCTTTCCACGCTGCTGGTGGGCACCATCTTCGCGCAAAGTTATACGG
>CAZPZE010000111.1:0-9120 GCA_964590625.1 uncultured Solibacteraceae bacterium | reverse complement strand
CGCCTTCGCGGCGGCCGGCGCGCTGTTCGCTTCGAGTTTGGATACTCGCCTGGTCGATGCCGAAAAAAAGGCCGACAAAACCGCTGTTCAGGATTTGCTCGCCAATCATGTCGACGTCAACGCCCCGCAGCCCGATGGCGCGACCGCCCTCCATTGGGCCGCGTACTGGGACGACGTCGATACCGCCAAAGCCCTGCTCGCGGCGGGCGCCGATCCAAACGCGAAGAATCGCTATGGCGTGACGCCGCTCTCGCTCGCCTGTACCAACGGCAGCGCCGCGATGGTCGATCTTCTCGTCAACTCCAAAGCAGACGTGAACCTGGCGCTCCCCGGCGGCGAAACGCCGTTGATGACGGCGGCACGCACGGGCAAGTCCGACGCCGTGAAGCTTTTGCTCACGCACGGCGCGGACGTCAACGCGAAGGATACCGACCATCTCCAGACCGCGCTCATGTGGGCTGCGGACGAAGGCAACGTCTCCACCGTCGAGCTCCTTCATGAGTTCGGCGCCGATCTCCACGCCGTCTCGAAAGGCGGCTTTACAGCTCTGCTGTTCGCCACTCGCGAGGGCCAGAAAGACGTCGTGAGCACGTTGCTCAAAGAAGGCGCGAGCCCCAACGAAACCATCCAGCGCCCTGGCAAACAGGCAGGCACGAGCGCGATGGTCCTCGCCGTCTCCAACGCGCATTATGAGCTCGCTGCCATGCTGCTCGACGCCGGCGCGGACCCGAACGCCGCCGAGCAGGGTTGGACCGCGCTCCACGCCATCACCTGGGTTCGCCATCCGGGCTACGCCAGCAACGATCCCGCTCCCGAAGGTTCGGGCAACATGACCAGCATCGAATTCGTGAAGAAGATCGCCGCGAAAGGCGCGAATCTCAACGCGAAGATGACGATCCGGACCAGCGTCGGATTGAGCAGCCTGAATACGTCGGGCGCAACGCCGTTTCTTCTCGCCGCGCGAACTGGTGACGCCGAACTGATGCGCCTGCTCGCTCAGCTCGGCGCCGATCCGCTGATGCCCAATGTCGATGGAACCACGCCGCTGATGGTCGCGGCCGGCGTCGGCACGCGTTCGCCGGGCGAAGACGCCGGCACCAACGAAGAAGTCCTCGAAGCCGTGAAGCTCGCGATCGATCTCGGCAACGATGTGAATGCCGTCGACAGACACGGCGAGACCGCGATGCACGGCGCGGCCTATAAACAGGTCCCCCAAGCCGCCCAGTACCTCGTCGATCACGGCGCGAAGGTCGAGCTCTACAACAGGAAGAACGACCACGGCTGGACGGCGCTCCGCATCGCGGAAGGTGTCCATCGCGGCATGAACCTCCGCGCTTCGCCGGAAACCGCTGCGGTGATCCGCAAAGCCATGATCGCCGCGGGCGTGCAGCCAGTAGTCGACCCCGAAGAAAACATCAGCGGCGCCACCAGGTAGCGCGCTACTGCACCACAATCGTCACGGTGTTGGACGCAACCCCGCCAACCGAAATCTTCAGCGGCACCGCGCTCCCCGGCGTGGCCGCGTGCGGCACCTGCACATTCACCTGATAGAGCCCCGCGAACGTCGGCGTCAGCCCTGCGAACGAAACCGGCGCATCGACCCCGCCGATCGTCGCCGTAACCGCGGCCTTCGTCCGGAACAACGGGCTAAGAGGCGTCGCCGCGCCATCTGCGGGACCAGCCTCGCCGTTCGGCCCCTGCACCGCGCCCAGCCCGGTCGCATACACCACAAGGAAATCGCCCGCATGCGCCGGCGCGGTCGCGGAGTTGAGCTGCCCCGTCAGCGCATTCGCCACCACGCCCGGCCCTGAGCCCGAGAGGTTGACCGTATAAATCCCCGGCTGCAGCGCGGCCATCGTGAGTTGCACGGGCGAAGAAGCCTGCCCGCCAAACGTCACGACCAGCGGGCACTGCGCGCTCCCGACCGGAACCTGTGGGACGATCGCGTTGATCTGCCCCGCGCCCGCATACAGCAGCGGCATCGCGACGCCGCACAGCGTGGCCTGCGCGCCGTTGAGCGTGGTCGGCAGCGGCAGCGATGTGGCGGACGGGTTTCCGCTCCCCGCGAGCCCGGTCCCGTAGATCGCGATGTAGCTTCCGGGCGAAACAACGGACGGCGTGGCCTGCCCGGCGCTCGCTGCGTTCGCGATCCCGCCGGTCGGCTGCGGTCCGAGCGTGACATTCAAAGCCACCGCCACCGAAGCGATCCCGCCGCCGCCGTTGAAATTCACCATCCCGCTGTAATTCCCGGGCGCAAGTCCGGCGGGGTTGACCGATATCTGCACGTCGGCCGGCAGCGTTCCAGAGGTCGGCAAAACGCTCATCCACCCGTTCCCCTGGTTGAAATTAAAATTGCTGGAAAACGAACCCACCACACCGCTGACCGTGACATTCTGGCTGCCGGCGCCAGTGAAATTCAGCTGTGACGGAGTTACGGTGAGCGGATTCGGCGGTGGAGGCGGCGACCCTCCGCCTCCACCAGAAGAAGCCGAGATCGCGAACGACTCCGTGACCGGCGATGCAGCGGCGTACACCGAGTTGCCCGGTTGCGATGCTGTGACCGAGCACGTGCCAGGAGCCAGAGGCGTTAACGTGGCCGCGCTGACCGAGCAGACCCCTGGCGTTGACGTGGCGTATATGACCGGCAGACCCGAGCTGGCCGATGCCGCCAATATGAACGACGAAGCCGGCAGCGTTAAGTTCGGGAGCGGCCCAAAAGTGATGGCCTGAGACGCCGCTATGACCGTTACCGTGATGTCCTTTGAAACCGTGAACCCGTTTGAATTCGGGTCACCGGTACCGCCGCTGGCATGGATCGTCACGGTCGCGTGGTACGTCCCGGCCGGCGTCTGCGGCGCGATATCGATTCCGAAAAGCGGCCCGCTGTACGCGTTCGGCGGGTTGCCGGACGTCGCGTAGTTCGGGTCGCCGCTGAGCAGCCCGGGGACCACGGCCAGGAACGTGTTGTCCAGCGACAGCCCGGTCGACGGGTTCCCCGAGTCGAACGAGATCGTCAGGTTATCGAGCTGGAGGAAGGACAGGTCGGTGTCGGAATCGGTCAGCGTCCCGGAAAACGGCACGCAGGATGGCGCCAGGCACGGCGGATTTCCTTCGGGCGCGAGGCGAGTGATCGACCCCGATCCGCTGCTGGAATTGAGGGAAAAAGTGAGGTCGGCTGCGAAAATCGGGGCCGCAAAAATCACCAGCAGCAGAAAAAACCGCACCACCTTCAGTTTAAGCGGCCTTGATCTCGGTCCAGAGGCGGTCGCGGTATCGCTGCGCGGCGGAAGGCAGCGACGGCGGCCAGATGCCGCGCGCGTAGACATCATCCGGCGGGTAGAGGATCGGGTCGTTCGGCAGCATCTTGCGGGCCGCGCCGTTCGCCGTCGCCGTGTCGGCTACGCGCGCGTTGGACGCTGCCACCGCGGGCCGCAGCAGGTAATCCAAAAATTCGTGGGCCAGTTCGTAGCGCCTGCTCTCGCGCAGGATCGAAGAGCAATCGCAATAAAGCGGATAGCCGTCTTCCGGATACGAAAATCCCAGGTTCGCGCCCGCGTGGATCGCCTGCGCGGCCGTGGTTGACCACATCTGGGCGGCCAGCACATCACCCGCGACAAGCTGATCCCGCACCTCCGCATTCAGGTATGCGCGCAGCATAGTTTTCTGGCGGATGGCCTCGGCCTTCGCCGCCTGCAGTTGCTGGTCGTTCGTCGAGTCGAACGGGTAACCGAGCTTCAGCAGGCACGCCCCGATCATGTCTTCCGGATCGTCGAGCATCGTGATGCGCCCCTTGAGGTTCGGGTTCCACAGCGCGCTCCACGTGCGCGGCGGCGCCACCTGCGTGCGGTTGTACGCGATGCCGGTTCCGTTCCACATATACGGCACGCCCCAGCGCAAATCGGGATCCCACTTCGGCGACTGAAAACGTCGATCGAGATTGCCGAGCGAGGGAAGCCGCCGATGATCGAGCGGCGCAAGAAGCCCGTTGCGCGCCATCGGATCGAGCCGGCTATGCGTGGGGAACACAACATCCCATCCGGAATTTCCGGTGATCGCCTTCGCCAGCATTTCCTCGTTGCTTTCGTACGTCCCGTAGCGCACGCGGACGCCGAAATCCCGCTCGAACTGGTCGATCATCGCGGGATCGATGTAGCTCGACCAGTTGAACACATTGAGGCGCGGACGGCGGTCGCGCGCGCACGAAGCAGCCGCGCCCGCAGCCATCAGAAACACGCGGCGGTTCATTGCTCGCGAAGCCTTTCCGCGAGCAGGATGAGCGCGCCGAACAGCACGAGGATCAGTGCGGAGACCGCGTTCACCATAGGGCTCACGCCGCGGCGCGCCATCGCATAAATCACCATCGGCAGCGTTTCGGAATCGACGCCCGCGACCAGGCTCGTGATCACGTAATCATCGAACGACACGACCAGCGCGAGCAGCGCTGCTGCGATCACGGCGGGCAGAATGCCCGGCAGAGTCACCCGAAAAAACGCGCGCCATGGGCCAGCCCCGAGATCCATGGCGGCTTCTTCGAGCGACCGGTCCATCCCGCGCAGCCGCGCCGAGACAACGATCATCACGTACGCAATCGAAAATGCGACGTGCGCAATGATCACGGTGTACATGCCGAGCTGCAGGTGGAGGAACCGGAACGCCCACTGGAAGAGCGCAAGCAGCGAAACACCGGTCACGATCTCCGGTGTAACGAGCGACAGCAGCATTTCGCCTTCGAGCACGCGCGCGGAGCGTTTCCACATCCCATACGCGGCCATTGTCCCGATCACGGTGGAAAGCAGGGACGCCACGATCGCGATGATCACGCTGTTGATCAGGCCTTCGGCGAGTTGCGGATCGTTGAGCGCCGCGCTGTACCAGTGCAGCGAAAACCCTTCCCACACAGTGAACCGGCTGCTGTTGAAGCTGAACACGACCAGCACGAGCAGCGGAGCGTGCAGAAACACAAGCGCAAGCGCCGCGTAGATGCCGAGCGCGCGCTTCTTCACAGCAGCCCTTTCGTGTCACGGCGGGTGGTGAGCAGCACGAGAAGAATCGCGCCCGCGAGCATCAGCACGAGCGACGCTGCCGCGCCGAACGGCCAGTCGCGCGCAGTCGTGAACTGGTTCTGCACCAGGTTGCCGAGCATCACGGATTTTCCGCCGCCCAGCAGATCCGGCGTCAGGTACGCGCCCAGGCAGGGGATGAAAACCAGCACCGCGCCCGCGATGATGCCGGGCTTCGAAACCGGAATCACCACGCGCCAGAGCGTGCGCCATGGCGGCGCGCCCAGATCGGCCGCGGCTTCCGCGAGTGCGGGGTCGAGCCGTTCGAGCGTGGCATACATCGGCAGCACGAAGAACGGCAGAAAGCTGTAGACCAGACCGAGCAACACCGCGCCATCGTTATAGAGCAGCGGCAGCGGGCTTCTGATGATGTGCAGCGCGGTGAGGGCCGTGTTGATCAGGCCCGTGTCGCGCAGGATGAACAGCCAGGCGTAGGTGCGCACGAGAAAGCTGGTCCAGAAGGGCAGCAGCACGAGCTGCAGGTAGAGGTTCTTCCGCCTGCCCGCGCGCGAGATGAACAGCGCGAGCGGGAAACCGAGCGCCACGCAGAGCGCGGTCGAGAGGCCCGCGATCCACAGCGACCGCCAGAGAATGGCGAGATAGAGCGGGTCGGCGAGGCGCGTGTAGCTTTCGATGGTCCACGGGTGCTCGACGCCGCCGTAGTCGCCGCGCGTCAGAAAGCTGTATGCGCAGACGATCGCGAGCGGCGCGGCGAAGAAGAGCATCATCCAGACGCGCGCCGGCAGCAGGAACCAGCTCCGCAGGTTCATTCGAATCGCATCTCGTCCGCCGAATTCCACCACAGCCAGACGCTTTCGCCTTCCGTGAATTCGCGCCCGCGGGGCACTTCGGCGACCGCATTCTCACCGCTCTCGCAGCGCACGTGGACGTGCAGCCGGTTGCCGAGAAACAGCGTGCTTTCCACGACCGCGCGGCGCGCGCCGTTCGATGCGGGCCGCTCGCGATCGGCATATGTCACCTCCGGCCGGATGCCTGTCGCGCCGAACCAGTTCACGGCGCCGAGAAATCCAGCGGCGAACCGCGTCGCGGGACGCAGCCAGACTTCTTCGGGCGAAGCGAACTGTTCGATGCGGCCCTGATTCATCACGGCCAGCTTGTCCGAGAGCGACATCGCCTCTTCCTGGTCGTGCGTGACGAGCAGAAACGCGATGCCGGTGCGGCGCTGCATCGCCTTGAGTTCGGCGCGCATTTGTTTGCGCAGTTTGGGATCAAGCGCGGCCAGCGGTTCATCAAGCAGGAGCACTTTCGGCTGCAGTACGAGAGATCGAGCAAGCGCCACCCGCTGCTTCTCGCCGCCGGAAAGCTGCGCCGGAAGGCGCTCCGCCTTATCGCTGAGCTCCACGAGCGCCAGCGCTTCCATGGCGCGCTCACGCGTGTTCGCGACGCGGCGCTCGCGCAGCCCGAATGCGATATTTTCCACCGCGGTCAGATGCGGGAACAGCGCATAGCTTTGAAAAACCGTACTGACATCGCGCTCCCAGGGTCGCAGCGCAGCGATCGGGCGGCCATCGAGAAGAATCTCGCCCGCGTCCGGCGTCTCGAATCCGCCGATCATCCGCAGCGTTGTCGTCTTGCCGCAGCCCGAAGGTCCGAGCAGCGAGTAAAACCCGCCGCGCGCGAGCGTGAGCGAAACATCATCCACCGCGCGATGTGCGCCGTAGTTTTTCGTCAGCCCCCGCAGCTCGAGTACCGGTTCCATCTTTACGTATCATCGTAGATCGGACCCAGCCGCAGGGTTACAGCGCGACTATGGTGCCGTCGGGCGCGCCGTCGAGCCCGGGCCGCTGGCTGCAGTATATGTAGCCTTTGCGATCTGCGGGGTTCCCGACATGATGACCAGCCCCAGTTACGGCGCGACTACGGTGCCGTCCGGCGCGCGGTCCGTTCCGTAAGCCCCACCGTTGCGCGGCTAGCGGAGGGGATACCTGGCCGCCATCTCCTCGCTGATATCGATCCCGAGGCCGGGCCGCTGGCTGCAGTACATGTAGCCTTTGCGGATCTCCGCGGTTCCGGGCATCATTTCGTGCACGAGCGCCGGGAAATGGTTCTCTTCCTGAATCCCGAAAGCGCTGCTCGACATATCCACGTGATAGGCCGCGAGCTGATTCACCGGGTCGTTCTCGCCGCCCTCCTGGAATGCGGTCTTCACACCAAACGCTTCGCACAGATTCGCCAGCTTTTTCGCGGGCGTGATGCCACCGATCGCTGTCACGCGCGTGCGAATGAAATTGATCACGCGCTCGGTGATCAGCGGATAGTACTCGGCCTGATTGGTGAACAGCTCGCCCACGGCCTGCGGGGTCGCGCAGATCTGCCGGACTTCCTTATACCAGGCAACCTGTTCGGGCGGCAGCAGATCTTCCACGAAGAACATGTGGATCGGCTCCATGCGTTTGGCGAACAGCAGCGCGTTCGCGCCGCTCAGCTTCGAGTGCACGTCGTGAATCAGCTTCGGCTCGAAGCCGACCTTCTGCCGCACATATTCGAACACCGGCGGGATGGTCTCGACATAGAGATCGTCATCGAACGCTTGCCCCTGATAGCCACCCTCGGCCCGATTCCCCTGGCCTGCCGGGATGAATCCTCCACCGCCGTAGCCGCCTTCGCCGTACTGCAGCCGAATGTGGCGGAAGCCGCTCGCGAACGACCTGGCCACCGCGTCGGCAGCCTGCTCTTTGGTGCGGCCCTGCACGTGGTCATAGCAGGCGACCGCGTCATGCGCGCGTCCGCCGAGCATTTCATAAACCGGCATGCCGGCGCGCTTGCCCTTGATATCCCAGAGCGCCTCGTCCATGGCGGCGATCGCCTTGTTGTTGACCGGCCCGCCGCGCCAATACGTGCGATAGTTCGCCGACTGCCAGAGATCTTCGATGCGGTCCGGATCCTTGCCGATCAGAAACGGCGCGAGATTTTTTTCGAGCGCGCTGATGACTGCCGCGGTCTGGTAATTGTCGTTCGCGGAGCCGATGCCGTAGAGCCCGTCTTCGCTCGTGATGATCTTGAGGAAGACCCAGCGATAATTGCCGCCTGCGCTGGTGGTGATCACCTTGACGTCTTTGATGGTGATGGGCGGGAGGCCCTTCATGCGATTGCTGAAATCGTCCGCGGCCGCAGAGCCAATGAGCGGCGCGGCCAGAAGGCTTTTGAGTAACGTTCTGCGATCCATGGGCTCGAACCTCACCCATCGATCATATGCCTGTCAGCCCCGAAAAACTTCCGTTGCGGGATGACAGTGCTGCCAGTCGAACCAGTATTCCTTGAGGACGTCCATTGCCTGCAGTGACTCCCCGGTACGCGCGCCGTATATCGCGCATCCCGAAAAATTCCAGACGCTCGACGTTTCGGCGTCAATGATCGCGTCACCGTTGCGGAGGAAGGTTGTGTTCGCGGGAACGCGAAATGCCCGCACGGAAAGATCGTCGGGCCCGACGAAAAGCAGCACGGCATCCCTGCCGACGCGATCCTGAATCAGGCGGCTGGAAAAGACGACGCGCGCAGGGAATGCTTTGCTGGCGGCGGGCGTCGCGATGCCGAACACGAGCTCGCGCGCATTCATCCCGGTTTTCGACGTGTCCATCACGGCGGGGAACTGCTCCACGAATTTTTCCCATCCCTGGTTGCGATAGAGCCACGTGAATCTCTCGATGGGCTTCAGGATGCGGCCGTGCGGGTGCTCCGTGCGCCAAAGCCCGTAGCTCAACTCGTCGCTCGACATCAGCTCCATCCTGCTGCCTTTCAGGGGGCCGAATATCGCTTCGCCGCTCGATTGCTGCCAGACGCTTTCGGTCTGTTCGTCGCGCAGCAGGGCGTTGCCGTCATGGATGCCGGCCAGGCGGAAGGTCAGGGTCCGGTCGCCGATGACGCGCTTCCAGACGATGCCGGTGTGGCAGACGGTGCAGTAGGTCGCGGCGACGGGCACACCGCCCACCGTGTCATTGGCGATGTGATGGTAACCCATGGCGCCGACGGGGTAGGCGTGGGTCTCGCCGCCGAGCGAGAACGACATCACCATCGCGGCATCGTCGAGCGCGATCACGCC
>CAZPZE010000110.1:0-25295 GCA_964590625.1 uncultured Solibacteraceae bacterium | reverse complement strand
GGCCAGGCGATTACGGCGGTGGATCCGGGCACGCGTTCGGCTGGTTACGTGCAGCAGATGTCGCTGGACATCCAGAGGCAGATCGATAACAAGACGTCGGTGCAGGCCGGATACATCGGCTCGCACACTCTCAAGCAGCCGTTCAACATTAACGTCAACCAGCTGGATCCGTCGTACTTCTCGCTGGGAGCTGCCGGTCTGAACAAGGCGGTGACGAATCCGTTCTACGGTTTTGCGCCTTCGACAGTATCACTTGGCAGTTCGGCGACGATTGCGCAGTCAAACCTGCTTCTCCGGTATCCGGAGTACACGAACGTGAACCTCTCGACGCCGATGGGACGCGCGACTTACTACGCTTTCTATGTCAAGGGCAACCGCCGGCTCAGCGAGGGACTGACGCTGAACGCCACTTACACCTGGTCGCGGGCTATGGGTCTCGCCAGCACGGTTCAGAACTACGCCGGGGACGTCGTTTCGCAGGCGTGGGCGCGGCTCAGCAGCGACCAGCCGAACAGCTTCTCGATGTCGATGAGCTACGCGTTGCCCTTCGGCAAAGGGAAGCGGTTCATGGGCAATTCGAACAAGGCTCTTGACCTGGCCATTGGTGGATGGTCGATTCAGGGTTCGCAGGAGATCCATACCGGTACGCCGCTGTCTGTGACGCAGATCAACGCGAATACAGGCTGCAATGGCTGCACGCAGCTTCCGAACGCGACCGGAGTTTCGGCGCAGACCTCGGGCGCGGTGAACGAGCGCATCTACCAGTGGGTGAATCCGGCGGCCTTCACCGCCGCTCCGGCCTACACCTTCGGTAATGTGAGCCCATACATCACTGTCTACAGCCCGCCGCTGTTTAACATCGATGCGTCGATGTTCAAGACGTTCACGTACAAGGAACACTTCAGGTTCCAGTTCCGGGCCGAGGCGCTGAACCTCACCAACACGGTGCTGTTTGCATCGCCCGCGCTGAACGTGAACAATCCGAATACGTTTGGCGTCATCACCAGTCAGACGAATTTCCCCCGTCTGATCCAGCTCGGAGGGCGCATCACCTTCTAAAGCTGGCAATAGCTGAATGGAACAGAGCGGCGGGAGCGGCGCGAGGCCGGTCCCGCCGCTTTCTGTGCGTAGACCACCCCGGGGGGACGTTACGGGGCGCGCTTCAACGGCGCGGCCTTCTGCAGGTCTTCAAGCCGGAGCGATTCCAGTGATCCGCCGCTGAAAGCCGTTCCGCCCGCGCGCTGCGCGTCTCTGCCGGAATCCTTGTCGATCATTTCGAGCCATCGATCTTTGAGGAAAGATGCGCGGGCTTTGGTGCTTTCGAGGAACGAGAAGTCGTCCGCGTTCCACGCGATTGCTCCCGTCGGTGGCAGCACGACGAAACGAACCGGTTGCCGCATCGTGGCCGAGCCGGAAACCTGCACTTCGCCCGGGTGCAGGCCGGCGGATTGGATCTGCCCGAACACGCGGAACGTCACCTCGCGCGCCAGCGACGCGCCTACGACGATATTCATCTTTGCGGGTGCAAATTCGAGGCCTGGAACATCGAACGCGATCTGGAAACTGCGGATCTCGGGCGCGTTGTTTCGAAGCGTGACCACCACCTCACGCCCCGATCTTTGATTCACCGGGATAGTCGCGGGGCGCAGCGGCACGAACGAATCCGCGGCCACTCGAACTGCAACGCTGTCCTCGATCGCAATGGCAGCCGGCGAGACAAGCTGCGTTCGCGAATGACTGAGCTGCACGCCATCGGCATCAATCGCGAGTTGCGCCGTATCGCCCTCAATCGCATTGGGCGGCACCGTCACTTTGTAGTTAATCAGCACCGGCTTTTCCTTATCGGTACCCGCTACAGGCGGATCCTGCGCGATCGAAAGATCCGGCGAGATCCGCAGCCGGGAGCGCGCTGCCACCGCCGCCGGAGAGAACTCCGCTGTGACGGCGTTCGTCTCGCCGATGAGCAGTACAGGCGCGCGCTGGAAAAATCCGGTCGCCTGCGGAGCGTCAATCGCGAGAGCGATGCGCACGCGTCCGGTCCTCGGATCGCCCGCTGGGATCGGCAGCCGCGCGCGGTGATTCCCGGTATCCCAGTCGAAGATGGTGGGATGTCCGCCCGCGAGCAGCGGACCGGTAGGTTCGTGCGAGAGCTGCAGGATCACCTGGCCTGGCTTTGGCGCGATGAACTCCATCGCGAGCACGCCGTTCTCATATTCCATCGTCGTGAGCTCCGCGGTGGCGAAGGCGAGATGGTCAGGCGGCGCAAATCCATTGCATCCGGAACAGAGCGGTCCGGCCTCGAGAGGGATATCGACCGGCAGCCACAGCACGTCATGAGCCCCCACCGAGACGGACGGCAGCTCGATCACGCGGTCGACCGCCGGATACATCACCCGCACGTCGCCCTGCCACGTGTTCGGCGTATTGTTGGCGAGCGAAGCGAGCGAGAGCCCCTCATGCGGCGTACCCGCGGGCGCGGTGGCGCTGCTTTTCGAAGCGATGTACTGGTGGACCGTCACGCCATCCACCGGCGTGCTCAGCCGCGCGCCGGGCGCCTCCGGCAGCGCAGCCAGCCGCGGACCCCAGAACCGCGCCATCTGCGCTTCGCGCCGGATGATGGCAGCCGCTGGTCCTTCGCTCCCGGAGAGATGAATCGCGCCGGCCTGATACGCCGGGCGCAGGATTTCAAAAACGCCAGTCCATACGATCGCCTTCGTTCCGGCTATCAGAAGCTTTCGTTCATTCTCGAGCGCCCGCGCCATGGTGGCTGCAATGCGCACCGCGCCTTCCGGCGGATCGGTGAGCGGACCGCCGTGCGATTTCGCCAGCGTTTCGATCCGCTGCGGAATCGGACCCTCGAGGTCCGCTTCGAAGCCAAGCTGCCGAACAATCGAGATGACTTCGTCGAGCTGCGCCGCATCTCCCCCAGGCGGCAGGCTTACGTGCGTGACGCCCATTTCCTTGAGGTGCGCGAGCTGCCGTCCCCAGATGCCGCGCGGCAAATTCGCATAGGGGAATTCCACCGACATCGTCCATGCGGACGCCAGTGACGCAGCGAACGCGGTAAGTGCGGCTATGCGGGATAGCCTGTGCATCGGGTCAGGCTCTCTGTTTGCGGAGGCGGTAGTCGCTCAGCGCGGGCATTCGAATGACCTTGCACATCTCGAACAGCCGCGAACGTGCGCGCGGACCGACGCGTTCCACGAGCGTGGTCCGGTGGTCGACCTTGCCGCTGCCGGCGCCTTCGTAAGTGACGTAGCCGGCTTCGGGATCGATCAGATTAGTGGTGGCGATCAGCGGCTTCCGGTTATTGCAGCGCGCCGTAATGATGGAGGTGACGGTGTCTTCCACCCAATCGGTCACGCGATGCGCGCCGAGATCGTCGAGCAGCAGGACTTCTTTTTCCATCGCGACGCGGTAGGCTTCTTTGTCGGTCGTCTGTGAGCCGGAATCGTAGCTCGAACGGATGCGGTCGAGCAGGTTCTGGTAATCGACAAACATCCCTTCGAATCCCTTTGCCAGGATCGCACGCAGCGCGGCCACCGCGAGATGCGTTTTGCCCGTACCGGGATCGCCCATCAGCAGCAGTCCGGGCCGCGATGCGTTCGGAAAATCCCGCACGAATCCGCGCACCATGGTGAAGACGTTCATCAGCTCGTCACGCGGAACGAAATTTTCGAAGGAGGCGTTTTCGTAGAGCGCGGGAATGCCGGCATCTTCAAACAAGCGGCCCGCGCGCTCCACCGCGGCGCAACCGCAGCGCACGGCGCCGGAGACTTCCTCGCGCTCGACGATTTTCCACCCGGTTCCGTTGCAATCGGGACAGACGGCGGCCATGGCAGTACTCATTATCGCTCCCCAGCCGGTTCAATCACCGCGAGTACCGCCCCCGCCGCCACGCTATCGTTTTCCTTTACGGGGATGGAAGCCACACGTCCGGCGCGCGGCGATTTCATTTCGTTCTGCATCTTCATCGCTTCTACGACGATGACTCCCTGTCCCGCTTCCACTTCATCGCCGGGCGACGCGAGTATCCGGACGACTTTGCCCGGCATCGGCGCGGTGATCGCGGCTCTGCCTTCGCCGCCCGCTGCGCCGCCCGAGTGTTTCCATTGGCGCGGGTCGTCGATCGCATAATCGAATCGCCGGTTTCCGACAGTGACCTGTCCGGCTTCGACCCGCACCTCATGCGACGCGCCGTCCGCGAGAATCGAGTACAGTCCGGATTCAACTTCGACCATAGTTATTTCGTAAGCGGGGCTGACCGGCTCACCATCGATTCGGATCGCCGGTTTAGGTGCCGGTTTAGATGTCGCCGGTTTCATCGGAGCAAATCCTCACGTCCCGCGCTCACCCAACGCGAGGGGGCGGCCGCCGGCATGGCAGCGGAGGGCGCTGGTTTGGTGTGGGCCGCTACAGCCGCCGCGGCGATGGCCGCGATGTCCGGTGCCGGGGGCTGGTCAAACAGCCCCGGCTTCTTCAGCAATGCATCGAGGTAGCCCGTGTGCAGATCTCCGGCGCGAAATGCCGGATCGCGCAGAATCACATCGAACAGCCGGATGTTCGTGCGAATTCCGCCAACCTGATATTCGCCCAGTGCGCGAAGCATACGTTCGATCGCCTGCTCGCGCGTGCCCGCCCACACGATCAGCTTCGCCAGCATGGGATCGTACTCGAGCGGCACGCTCCATCCCGGATAGATGCCGGAATCAAGCCGCACACCGGGGCCGGCCGGTTCCGCCAGGTGCGTGATTCGCCCAGGCGACGGTAAGAAATTTTGCACCGGATCTTCCGCGTAGATGCGGCACTCTACCGCCGCGCCGCGCAGTTCGATGTCCTGCTGCGTGAACGGCAGGAGCCCGCCCGCGGCGATTTCGAGCTGCAGCCGAACCAGGTCCAGCCCGGTTACCAGTTCGGTCACCGGATGCTCCACCTGCAGCCGCGTGTTCATTTCGAGGAAATAGAAGTTGCCGTCGTTATCCGCCAGGAACTCCACTGTGCCCGCGTTGTAATAGCCCGCCGCGCGCGCCGCAAGAATCGCCGCCTCACCCATTCGGGCCCTCATCTCCGGACGCTTCGCAACCAGCGGCGAAGGCGATTCCTCAATCACCTTCTGATGCCGCCGCTGCACGGAACATTCGCGTTCGCCGAGATGCACCATGTTGCCGTGCTGATCGCCCAGAATCTGGATCTCGATGTGGCGTGCGTTTTCGATCAGCTTTTCGACATAGACGCGGCCATCGCCAAACGCCCGCAGCGCCTCGCTCGATGCCGCCTCGAAGCTCGATACCAGATCTTCCGCGCGGTCCACGCGCCGCATGCCCTTGCCGCCGCCGCCTGCTACTGCTTTCAGCATCACCGGGAACCCGGCGCGCGCTGCGAACTCGGCCGCGGCAGCGCTGCCTTCGGGCGAAGCGGGAAGTCCTTCTTCCGTGCCCGGCACAACGGGTGCGCCACCTCGCTGCGCGATATGACGCGCCGAAGTCTTTGATCCCATCGCCGCAATGGCCGAGGCCGGCGGTCCGATGAACACGAACCCGGCGTCCGTGCACGCCTGCGCGAATTCGGCATTTTCGCTGAGGAAGCCGTAGCCCGGGTGGATGGCATCCACCCCGTGGCGCTTCGCGGCTTCGAGAATGCGCCCGATGTTCAGATAACTCTCGCGGGAAGCGGAAGGGCCGATGTGCGCCGCTTCGTCCGCCTTGCGCACGTGCAGGGATGCGCGGTCGGCATCCGAATACACCGCGACGGACCGGATCCCCATCTCCCGCAGCGTCCGAATCACCCGCAGCGCGATCTCACCGCGGTTGGCAATCAATACTTTCTGGAACACGTGTAGACGATTGTAGCGGGCATCTGCGCTACAATCCGACCGTGGCCGCGCGGCTTGTCTTCGTGTTTCTGGCTTTCACCGCGGGATTACAGGCAACCGACGTCTGGACCTGGTGGGTCGATCCCTGCACCGGCGTGGCTGTCTCCTCCGGGTGTAATCAGAACGATGAAGAACTGGCCCGCTGGGCGTTTGCCGGATGGCAGCGGGAATCCGGCGACCGCATCGTCTTCCGCAAGAGCCCAACGGCGAAACACGCGCGCCTCAGGGTGCATTGGGCGACCGACCCCGGCCTTTACGGTGAAACGCGCTCGCGCGATGTGGACGGCAAACGCGGGGCCGAGATGTACATCCTGCCCGGAACGAACGCCTCGCGTCAGAAGGATCCGCTGCTGCGCGACGCCATCGTGTTCCTGACCTTCGTACATGAGACCGGCCATGCGCTCGGCCTCCGCCACACGTCGAACTTCGAGGACATTATGTATTCCTTCCAGTACGGCGGCGACGTCAATGCCTATTTCGACCGCTACCGCAAGCTGATCACGACGCGGGCTGATATCGCGAAACATTCCGGACTCGCGGCCGGCGACCGGGCCGCGCTGCTCGCGCTCTTCGCGAAATGATCTCTGTGCGAACTCGCGCGTTTTGGCCCTTAACATGCGAAGCCGCGGGTGAGATATGACGCCAATCGTCGAAAAGAAAGGCGGTAAGCGCCGGGAGAGACGATCCTGGCGTCATTTCCGTGGTCATCCGCTCCGCCGCATTGGCCCGGGGCTGATCACCGGTGTCGCCGACGACGATCCGAGCGGAATTGCGACCTACTCGCAGGCCGGCGCCGGATTCGGTCTCAACGTCCTCTGGACGATGGTGGTGGCCTTCCCGCTGATGTCGGCTGTCCAGTACATGTGCGCGCTGATCGGCCGCGTGACAGGTAAGGGACTGGCGGCGAACATGAAGGCGGTGTTCTCGCCGGCCATCGTCCGGAGCGTGGTGGCGCTGCTGCTCATCGCGAACACTCTGAATATCGCCGCGGATGTGGCTGCGATGGGTGAAGTAGCGGAACTCGTGACCGGCATTCACCGGCATGTGTTGACCATCGCAGTTGTCGTCATTACGCTCGGACTCCAGCTGTTTATTCCGTACCATCGCTACGTTCACTTCCTGAAATGGCTGACGCTTTCGCTTCTTGCTTATGTGGCTGTGCTGTTTACGGTGCACATCCCGTGGATGGAGGTCGTGCGCAGTACGGTGTGGCCGCACTTCACGTTCGATGCGGATGGAGCGTCGGTTGTGGTGGCCGTCTTTGGAACAACCATCAGCCCCTATCTGTTCTTCTGGCAGGCGTCTGAGGAAGTGGAAGAGATGCAGGTCCATCGCGCCGCGAAACCGCTCGTCAACAGTCCAAAAGGCGCGGGCAGGGAACTGCGCCGGATTCGCTGGGACACGTGGACCGGAATGTTTTTTTCGGACATTACCGCGTATTTCATCATTCTGGCCACAGCGCTGACGCTGCATACTTCGGGCGTGAAGAACATCGACACCGCGGCCAAGGCAGCGAGCGCGCTCAAACCGCTGGCGGGCGATTTTGCCTATCTTCTTTTTGCTCTGGGGGTTCTTGGGGTCGGGCTGATCGGGGTGCCGGTGCTGGCCGGCTCCGCGGCCTATGCCGCGGCGGAAACCATGGGATGGCAGGAAGGTCTCGAGCGCGACACCAGAGACGCGCGCGAATTTTACGGCGTCATCGCGGCCAGCGTGCTCGCCGCTCTGGTCCTGCAGTTTTCGCCGATCAGTCCGATGAAGGCGCTGTTCTGGAGCGCCGTCATCAACGGCGTGGTTGCCGTGCCCATGCTCGTGGTGCTGATCCTGCTGGTTTCGAAGAAATCCGTCATGGGAAAATTCACCGCCAGCCGTCCTATTGTCATCCTTGCCTGGATCGCGGTTGCGGTCATGGGCGCGGCTGCCGTTCGCATGTTTTTTCCGGGGTAGCCGGAGCGCGCGGTAGCATGTGAATTGGCGTCCAACCGTTCCCCCCTGCTGCCCATTTTTCTGATCGTGCTGGTCGACATCCTGGGGATGACGATCATTCTGCCGCTACTGCCGTTCTACGCTCTGCATTTCGGCGCTTCCGATACTGTTGTCGGTCTGCTGATTTCGACCTACGCGCTTTGCCAACTCGTGGCGGGGCCGGTTCTCGGCAGTTGGTCTGACCGAATCGGCCGCAAGCCGCTGCTGATTCTGAGCCAGATTGGAACCTTCATCGGTTTTTTGATTCTGGCGAACGCCTGGACGCTCTGGGTGATTTTTCTTTCGCGCATCATCGATGGCATCACCGCAGGCAATCTTTCGCTTGCGCAGGCTTATATCGCTGACGTGACGGAGCCGCAGAATCGCGCGAAATCCTTCGGTGTGATCGGCATTGCGTTCGGCATTGGATTTTTGGTCGGTCCTGGGATCTCCGGCTTTCTTTCGCAATACGGATACACGTATCCGATCTATGCGGCCGCTGCGCTTTCGCTGGGCAGCGTGATTTGCACGGCGACGCTGCTTCCCAAAGCGCAACCGCATGAGGCGGGCGAAGTCGCGGGTCCTGGCGGCAAGCGGCTCGGGCTGCTCGACTGGGGCCGATATGCCGAGTACTTCGCGCGGCCGGGTCTCGGAAAACTGCTCTGGGAATTCTTCTTCTTTGCGTTTCCTTTCGCGCTGTTCATCGGCGGCTTTGCGCTGTTCGCCAGCAAGCGCTATACGTGGAACGGTCATCCGGTGGGCGCGAAGGAAGTCGGGTATGTCTTCGCGTATGTGGGGCTGCTCGGCATTATTCTGCAGGGCGGGCTCATCGGCCGCCTGGTGAAACGATTCGGGGAGCGCACGCTGGTTCGCACGGGTTACCTCTCCACGGGCATTGGCTGCGCTCTGATCGGATTTTCCAGAACCATCGGACAGTTGCTGGGAGCCAGCACGGTCAACTCTTATGGCATGGGCGTTCTGCGCCCGTCCATTACAGCGCTCATCACCCATAAGGCGGGGCGGCACGAGCAGGGTATCGTGCTGGGGCTGACTCAATCGATCACGTCGATGTCATCGGTTGCGGCGCCGGCGATTGCGGGCGCGTTGATTGATCGAAACTGGCTGCTCGGGTGGGCGCTCCTGACGGCCGCTTTCGCGTTCGGTGGATTGATCCTCAGCTTTTCGGGGCAGCCGGACTAGACTCCCCGGTGCGCTTCGAATAGCCTTCGCACCGCAGCACCGGCAGGCGCGGATATTTCGGGAACCGCGGATCCGTCTTCGAGAGCAGGCACATCAGGAACACGCTGCCGCGGTCGTTACGAATTTCCCGCATGTGCGCGCAGCTCGGGCACAGTCCCTGCATCCTCAGCCATCATACGCGCCAGGATTTCGAGCGCGATCTGTTTGCCGCGTTCGCCGATTTCGCCTGCAGGACCTACGCACGCCGGGCATCCGGCCTCGCAGCCGCAGCTTTCGATGAGTTCGCGCGATTGCCGCAGCAATTGATCGCTCAGCCGGTAAAGCGGAGCGCTGAGACCAACGCCGCCGGAATAGCTGTCGTACAGGTAGAGATTCGGCGACCATTCGAGCAGCCCTCCGGATAGATCTTCCGTCATGGCGACGCCCAGATCGCGCGGATCGCACATCAGCAGCAGCGATCCCACCGTGCGGAAGGCGTTCCCCAGGCCGCTGAGCCCACACTGCCGTTCCGAAGCGCTGTATTCCGTCATCGCTTCGAGAAACGCGGAAGGAAAATGCAGCCAGAACGCAGTGGTGTGGACTTCCTGCTCCGGCATCGAAAGCTTGCCCGCGCCGATATTTTCCATCGTGTAGAAGCGAATCTTCTTGAACCCGACGATCTGCCGGTTCAGCCGCACTTCGCCGTGAACTCGCTCCACACCGCAGGTTCCCACCGGGCCTTTGTCGAATTCGCGCAGCGGCTTGACCTGAGTGTAATCGATCGCGTCCGTGTAATAGTCGGACTCGACGCGCTTCACGTACGCCTTACGCTCCTTGTAATCGAATCGCTCCACGTGGAACTGCTTCGCTTCGTGCAGGTAGATCGCTTTCTCATGCAGCGTGGTGAGCGCGGTGGTGAACGAAACCTCGCCGATGACCTTCGGCTCCAGGGTGATATCGATGACGATGAAGTTATCGCTCGAAACTGAGCGCAGGCTCACGGCGTCGGCGGGATAGCTGTCCGAAGTCCAGTGCCAGGCGTTACCCGAGGCGTGCAGATATCCGGCGTCCGCGAGAAACGCGCACAGGTCCGCGGTATCGTGCGGGCCGAACTTTTCGTCAGTCCTCAGCGGCAGTTCAAACACCGCGCATTTCAGGTGGCTGAGCAGCACTTCGAGATTGTCCGGATTCACGTAAGCGTGCTCCGGGGAGCGCTCGAAAAGGTATTCCGGATGCTCCACAACGTACTGGTCCACCGGCGCGCTCGATGCCACCAGGATCGCGAGCGACGCCGTGTTGCGCCGTCCGGCGCGGCCTGCCCGCTGCCAGGTCGACGCGATGGTGCCCGCATATCCGGCCATCACGACCGCGTCGAGCGAACCCACGTCGATGCCGAGTTCGAGCGCATTCGTTGCCACCACAGCGCGGATGTCGCCCGAGCGCAGCCGCTGTTCGATCTCGCGCCGCTCGCGAGGCAGATAGCCGCCGCGATAGCCGCGCACCGATTCGGTCGGGATGCGTCCTTTATCGCAGGCGTCTTTGAGATAGGTGACCAGAATTTCGGTCGCCAGCCGGTTGTTGGCGAACACCAGGGTCTGCTGGTGATGATCCAGCAGCTCCTGCGCGATGCGCCGCGATTCGTTGATGTAGCTGCGGCGAATGCCAAGCTGCCGATTCACGACCGGCGGGTTGTAGCAGATGAAAACCTTTTCGCCCGCGGGCGCGCCGTTGCGTTCGATCGATTCGAACGGGGCCTCCATCAACGTTTCCGCCAGTTCCTTCGGATTCGCGATAGTCGCCGAGCACGCCACAAACTGGGGCTTCGATCCGTAGAATTCGCACAGCCGCGCGAGCCGCCGCATGATATTCGCGAGATGGCTGCCGTAGACGCCGCGGTAATAGTGCAGTTCGTCGACAACCACATAGCGAAGGTTTTCAAACAGCTTTACCCATTTCGTGTGGTGCGGCAGGATGCCGGTGTGGAGCATGTCCGGGTTGGTGAGAACCACGTTCGCCCGCTGCCGGATTGCCCGCCGCGCGTCCTGCGGCGTATCGCCGTCGTAGGTGAAGGCGCAGAGATCGGAGCCCATGTCTTCGATCAGCCCAAGAAGCTCGTCGAGCTGATCTTCGGCCAGGGCCTTGGTGGGGAACAGATACATCGCGCGTGCGCCGGGATCGCCGAGCAGGCGATTGAGAACCGGCAGGTTGTAGCAGAGGGTTTTGCCGCTGGCCGTCGGGGTGACGATGACGACGTTCTTGCCGGCCTGGATGGTCTCAAAAGCCTGAGCCTGATGAGTGTAGAGCCGATCGATCCCACGCGCCGCCAGAACCTCGCGGAGCTTCGGATGGACGCTTTCCGGAAACGGCTCATACTCGCCGGGCTCTGCCGGAGTCCGCCGGATGGCACGAATCGGACCATCGGGACGCAGCGCCAGGCGTTCGAACTGGCTCAGAACGACATCCAGGCCGCCGCCTTGTCCGGCTCGCGGTGCCGGAGCCGGCAATTCAGGAAAAAGCAGGGATAGAGACTCCGGCATTCGTCTTTTATTCGCCTCCGGTGCTGTTACTGTAACACGGAAGCGCTCACACGGAGCGGGCGTTTTTGTAGGGATTACGGATGGTCAGATCGCCGAACCGCTGGCCGTCGTGGAAGTCCTCGGTCCAAAGGATTGAACAGCTGGTTTCGAGCGCGCTGTTGAGGATCATCGCGTCGTGCCAGGCGAGTTTGTAACGCTGCTCCAGACGAATAGCGCTAAGAATCGAGGCGTGATCCGGCAGATGCAGTCGCCACCGCGAGAAATCCCTGACGGCCTCTTCTGCGGATTCCGCAGATAGGCGAAGTTTGCGAGTGGCGTTGTGATAGAACTCGGAGAGGACCTGAACGCTTAATGCTCCCTTCCGTTCACTCCAGAGGTGCTCGATCAGTTCGATGCTGATCTGTTGCTTCCGACCTGCGTCACTGGCAGCCGCATAGAGAAGTACGTTGGTATCAACGAACTCGCTCATACGTCTCGTTGCGGTCCCACGTGAAATTATCGCCAAAACCGCGACCCGGAGACTTCTTCAATCGCTCGATCAAGCGCTTTCCGCGCGCTTCGTAGTCGTCGTCATCATCCAGGACCAGTTTCGAAATCGCGCCCTCCATCAGGCTGGACATCGACACATTTCTCTTTGCCGCGATGACACGAAACTTCCGCAACAATGGTTTGGGTAAGCTCAGAGTGACGTTCTGCTTTTCCACGTGAATGAGTGTAGCACGTGAACACGTGTAAGTCGCTTCCCGTGAGACAATTCTATTCGTGCGTTCGGCCCTCGCAGCCCGGAAATGGCGCGCCGCGCTGGTCGTCCTGGCCTTCGCGGCGGCTGTAACGCTTGCCCAGACGCCGCGCCCGCGAACGCCTGCCGCGCCCGCTGCGAGACCCACTCCGGCATCGCCAGCCAACGCCTACGTCGACCCCACCCTCTGCGCCACCTGCCACCAGGAGATCGCCGAAACCTACGCCAAAACCGGCATGGGCCGCTCGTTCCATAAGATCGACGCGAATTATCCCATCGAACCCTACTCCGGCAAGCCGTTCTATCACGAAGCGTCCGATAGCTATTTCTCGATGGTCCAGCGCGATGGCAAAACCTTCCAGCGCCGCTGGCAGATCGGTTATGACGGCCGTGAGACCAACGTCGAGGAAAAATCGGTCGATTACGTCCTCGGCTCCGGCAATCACGGCCGCACTTATCTCCACCTGACCGCGCGCAATGGACTCCAGCAGCTTCCCCTCGGCTGGTATTCGGAAAACGGCGGCACCTGGGCGATGCTGCCCGGCTTCGACCGTCCTGATTACCCCGGCTCCGAACGCCCTGTTCACTACGAATGCTTCTTCTGCCACAACGCCTACCCGAAAATCCCGAAGGCGAATGAGGAAGACGGCGCCGAGGCCGTCTATCAACTGCCGCTGCCCAACGGCATCGATTGCCAGCGCTGCCACGGCCCCGGTGAACGCCACATCCGCACAGTCGGACTCCCGAACGTCACGCCCGAGCAGATTCGCGCTTCCATCGTAAATCCCGCACGGCTCACTCCGGAGCGTGAGATGGAAGACTGCATGCAGTGCCACCTCGAAACATCGAGTCTCAAGCTGCCGCATTCGCTCAAGCGGCCCGATCGCCTGCCGTTCTCTTACATCCCGGGCCAGCCGCTCGAGAATTTCGAACTCGCGTTCGACCGCGAGCCCGGAAAAAATCAGCGCTTCGAGGTCGCCAACGCCGCCTACGCACTTCGCAAATCGCAGTGTTTCCTCCAGACGCAGTCAGATGCCAACCCCGCGAAGCGCATGCGCTGCACCACCTGCCATGATCCGCACAACATCCCGCGCGGCCAGGAAGCTGTCACGCACTACAACGGCGTCTGCCGCACCTGCCATGCCGCGGATTTCGCCGCTACCATGAGCGCCGGCAACCACCCAACCAATCCGGATTGCATCTCCTGCCACATGCCGAAAACCCGGACCGACGACGCAATCCACATCGTGATGACGCAGCATTTCATCCAGCGCGTCCCGCCCGCAAATCCGCTGGCGATGAAATCCGAATACTACGAGTCGGACGCCACGTCGTACAGAGGCGAAGTCGTTCCCTACTACCCGCCGAAACCCGGGCCGACCGAGCAGAACGAACTCGATATTGCCGTCGCCCAGGTGAAGGATGGCGCTAATCTGAAGCAGGGAATCCCGCGACTTGCCGAACTGATCCGGCGATACCACCCAGCTGAGTCGCGCTACTACACCGAACTCGCGGAAGCGCTCCACACCGCCGGCGATCGCGCCCAGTCCGAGCAGTATTTCAACGAAGCCCTTCGCCGCGCCCCGAATTCCACCATCATCATGCTCGAGTTCGCCAATGCGGAGCTCGAATGGCAGCAGTTTGCGAAAGCCGAAGCCACCCTCCGGCGGGCCGTTACGCTCGCGCCGCGCGATCCGGTCGCGTGGGGACTACTCGGCCAATCTCTTTTCCAGCAGGGAAAGGGCGCCGAAGCGAAAGCCGCGCTCAACAAAGCTTTGTCGCTCGACCCCGATCTCGCGGAGCCCCACAACTACCTCGCCGCGATGCTGGTCAGCCAGGGCGATCTCGATGGCGCCGAGAGAGAATTCCGCGCTGCGCTGCGCATCCTGCCGGGCAACGTGGAGTGGCAGGCGAATCTTGCCGGACTGCTGGCTTCCCGCGGCTCAGTCCCCGAGGCCCGCTATCTGTTTGAACGCGCCATCAAGCTCAAGCCGGACGCTCTGGGTCCCCGCATCAACTACGCGCGGCTTCTCGCGAATGTGAATCTCCGGTCCGACGCCCTGGCGCAGGCTCAGGCTGCGGTAAAAATCGGCCCCGATTCCGCGCCTGCCCACGAGGTCCTGGGCGTTCTGCTCGCCGATTCGGGTGATGCCGATGGCGGCGTCCGCGAACTTGAGGCCGCCGTTCGCCTGCAGCCCGATTTCTGGCGCGCCCATTACGAACTGGGCGCCACGCTTGCAAACAAAGGGGATATCGCGGGCGCAACCGCCCAGCTCCGCCAGGCAGCGGGAGGGAATGATCCCCAGGCGAAAGCTGCTTCGCTTGATCTGCTGCAGCGTCTGCCGCACTAATCCGGCGTTTACCGGTAGCCCGGAGGCATTCGCCGAAAACAGCGTGAGTTCATTTCCTGCCCGCCCTAAAGTGGGAATCGAGGTAGGAAACACATGAAAACTTGCCCCGGTTCCGTCGCCGTTCCGCTGTGCCTGATTCTGGCGGGCGTGCTTCTCGCTATGGACCGCTTCGGCGTTCTGCAGGTGCATCATATATGGAGTCTCTGGCCGGTGATCCTTATCGCGGCCGGAATGGAGAAACTGTATTTATGGACGATTACTCCCGACCGCCGATGAACAACCCGGTGGTCAAGCCGCAGCGGTGCGCGGGGCGCAGTTCGTTTGCCGCCGTCTTCCTGATCGTGGTCGGCCTGCTGATGTTCCTCGACAACCTCGGCTTCATCCCGAACATCCGCCCGTACTGGCCCATGGCGATCGCGGCATACGGCGTTTGGCAGTTGCTTCGCCCCGGGCGTCCATGCCCTGTGGTGATTGCCGTGTTCGAGGTCATCGTTGGCGTGCTGCTGACGCTGGGCAATCTGGGGCGTCTGCATTTCGGTATCGGTTCGCTCTGGCCTCTCTTCCTGATTGCGCTCGGCGTCCACCTGCTGTTCCGCCGCCAGGCTGGGCCTCGCTGGAAACACCACTGGGGGAACAACTTCAGCGCCCCGGCGTATGTCGGCGGCCGATTCGAGGGCAATATTCTGCGCGAGAACGCGGCATTCAGCAGCGTGAACCGGCGCGTGGAATCGACTACGTTCGAAGGCGCGGATCTCAACGCCACATTCGGGGAACTTAAGATCGACCTTCGCGGCGCGACGATTTCGACGCCGAATCGCGAAGCCATCATCGAAACCAACGCTTCATTCGGAGCCATTAAGCTCCGGATTCCGGAAACCTGGCGCGTGCTCGTGCAGGGTGGCGCAGCTTTCGGGGCTTTTGAGGATCGCACAGTTCCGCCCCGCCCTGAGCCCGGCGTGGTTCCGCCCACCGTGATCATCCGCGGCAACGCCACCTTCGGCGCGGTCGAGATCGAAAACTAACCGATGCATCCTCTCCTCAGGCACTGGCGGCGGATGCTGCTTTATCTGGCCGCCTGGATCGAACTCGGCGTCATCCTTGGTTTGATTGCGCCCTACTCCGGCCGCGTTACGCGGCCGGAGGCGATCGCGGTCATGATTCCGCTGGCGATCCTGCTGGGCATTGCGTGCCTGGTGCCTTTTTACATCTGCCGCTCGGTACCGCTGCGAGCCGTTGCGTGGAAGAGCCTGCTTCAGAACCATCTGCTGGCCACCGTGATCGTCGCCGCCGCTGTTACGTTCGCGGGCCGCATGCTGACAGGATTGCTCGATTCCAACTGGCCCGGTCTTGCTGCGCTTTTCGGGAAAGCGGTCCCGGTCATCACGATTTTTGTCGCCATGACGTTTATGCTCTCGACTGCGCTCCACTACGTGTTCTTTGAAATCGAAGCAGGCCGCCGAGCGGAACTGCTCGCGCGCGAAGCGCAGCTCAGAGCTTTGAAAGCACAGATCAATCCGCATTTTCTCTTCAACAGCCTGAATTCGATCAGCGCGCTGACCTCGCTTGACCCGGCGCGCGCCCGCGAGATGTGCGTCAGTCTGGCGGATTTTCTCCGCGCGTCGCTTCGCCTCGGCGAGCGCGATACGGTTCCGTTCGGCGAAGAGATGGCGCTGACGGATATGTATCTCGGAGTCGAGCAGGCCCGCTTCGGCGAGCGCCTGCGGGTGACGCGCGATATCGATCCCGAATGCCACGGCTGCGAGATCCCGGCGCTGCTGATCCAGCCGCTGGTCGAAAACGCCGTGAAGCACGGCATCGCCATGATGGCGGAAGGCGGCGAGATCGGGATTACCGGCCACCGTGTCCATGACCGGCTTCTGTTCCGCGTTTCGAATCCGTATGATCCCGAAGCGCCCACGCAGGCGCGCAACGGCATCGGACTGCGTAACGTCCGTGCGCGCCTCGAAGCCCGGTATGGCGCCTCCGGCAAAATGCAGATCAACGCCACCGAAAACAGTTATCAGGTCACACTGACGCTTCCCGCAAAAAACTCATGAAAACTCTCCGTGCCATCATTGCCGACGACGAAGAGCTGGCGCGCCGCATTCTGCGCGAATACCTGTCGAAAGAACCGGACATCGAAATCGCCGCTGAATGTCCGAACGGTTTTGAAGCCGTCAAGGCGGTCAATGAGCTTCGGCCTGACGTTCTTCTTCTTGACGTGCAGATGCCCAAGCTCGACGGTTTCGAAGTGCTGGAACTGGTGGAATCCGAAGTCGCGGTCGTGTTCGTGACGGCGTTCGATCAGTACGCGATGAAAGCCTTTGATGCAGCCGCGGTCGATTATCTGCTCAAACCGTTTACCGCGGACCGGTTCCGCGCCGCGCTCGATCGCGTGCGAACGCGCCTTTCTGCCGCTGCTCCCACGCCTCCGCCGCGTGATCTGAAACTCGCTGCGCGCGCTCCGGGAGAGTTTCTGGAACGTCTCGTGGTGAAGGATGGCCCGCGCGTTCACGTGATCCCGGCCCCGCGCCTCGATTACGCCGAAGCGCAGGACGATTACGTCGCGTTGCGCAGTGAAGGAAAGAACTGGCTGAAGCAGCAAACGATTTCGAGTCTCGAGTCCGCGCTCGACCCGCGCCGTTTTCTCCGCGTGCACCGATCGTTTCTGGTCAACATGGAACGCATCGCGCGCGTGGAACCGAATACGAAAGACACCTGGCTCGCGATTCTGCGCGATGGCTCGAAGATTCCGATGAGCCGCGCCGGGTATTCGCGTTTTCGCGAACTGGCGGGAAGCGAGTAGATCTCCTGCTGGATGAGGCTGACCGACCTGGTTGCCAGCCCCGTACAGACGCCCGTCGTGTCCTGCTGGAATGTGGCGTTCTTGACAACGGTCAGATCCTTGACCACAAGCGCCATTTTCCCGGTTGCGATTGCACCGGACATCGTCAGTACCCCGCTTGGCATGTACCAGGTTCTCTTTCCGGACGTCGGTGCTGTGAGGAAGATGGTGACGGGTCCGTCGGTATCCACGATGGCCGTTCCCGGTGGTGAAGCCGCCATCTTTCAGAATGAATGGCTGACCGGTGCTGTGCAACGTCAGATGAACCGAGCCGATGAGTTGAGCCCACCGCAGTAAACGCCGTCCGGTGAAATCGTGGCAACTCCGGCGTGGTCCAGCTGGTGGACGAACAGGCTAAGGGTCACGAAAATGATCAACGGATAGCAGCGATTTGGGACAGCTGGGGGCCGCCCAGAGCGATATAAACGAGTTAGAAGTTACAATCAGGAGCGTTCATCCGTACTATTTCGCTTCTCTAGTACCAAAACTCAACAATGAAAAGGACTTGCACTTGTGCTAAAGAACACGTGCGGGCTATTCTGAGAGGGAAGAGGCTCGGAGGAGAGCACTACGGACATGAGAATGAAGTTAGCACTTCTGGCAGGGGTACTTGCCTGCGGCGCATCGCTGCAGGGGGCCACTTCCTACATTCTGGACTTCAACACGCAATCGAATTCGCCAGGTCTGATCTATGACGGCAGCTACGCCATCAGCCCGTACAGCGGTACGGTCAACGGCACCAGCGTGAGCCTTTATTGCGACGATTTCAACGACAGCATCAATTTTGGCCAGCAGAACATCAGCGTGTACTCGACCGGTCTGAACCAAACTGGCAGCACGCTCGCGAACGACACCCGCTATGGCGTGCACAATGCATCCACCACCTACAGCGGCACTGCGGGCACGACTCTCTATGAGGAAATGGCCTGGCTCGCTACCCAGATGCAGAACACCACTGGCACCAGCGCGCACGCGAATGATATCGCGATTCAGGAAGCCATCTGGACTCTCACCGACGCCGCCGGCGGAGCGACGGCCCCTCACAATTCTTATTGGAACAGCGGGACCGCGGCTTCCGGGCTGGGCGGAACGGCGCAGTCCTATCTCAACTGGATTGCGGATGCGCAGGCCGCGATCACTCAGTTCAATGGTGGAGCGACCTGGTCCTACTACAACAATTACTCGGCGCTGGCGACGAACAACTGGTACATCATCACTGCCGTCACGTCCGCCGGCTGCACGGTCGGCTCTGAGACCAACGGCTGCAGCGGCGCGGGCGGTACCGGCGCGGGCACTGCCGGCACCGGCTCCGTGACCCAGGAATTCCTGGCGTATGCACCGGGCGGCCTCGTGACCTCCACAACCACCGTCAGCGGCGTTCCGGAACCGGCTTCGTTCGGTCTGATCGGCTCCGGCCTGCTCTTCGGTGCGCTCCTTGCGCGCCGCCGCAAAGCCTGAACATCCTCATCATCGGTCCCTGGTAGAAGACAGGCCGGTTCGCCCGAGAGGGCAGCCGGCCTGTTTTTTTGCAGAGCTGGAAGATGACCTGTTGAGTGGACTTCGCCCCGACCCGAAACCGGGTCGCTGTCAACGACCCGGCCCCGGCCAGAACATGAAGAAGAGGTTGATCAGTTGATAGGTAGGCTGGATCGTGACGGTGTCGGGAGTGGAGGGCGAATTGTGGCCTGCCGCGGGGAAGCGGCTCCAAGAAGAGGGGCATGAGCCGACGGGATTGCAGGTGACGGCGCCGCTGCCGTCATTCAGCACCATGGTGGTGGAAGCCGGGTCGAATGCGACCGCCTGGTTCTGCAGGTAGCTGGCGACATCGGCACCGGTGATCGTGCAACTGTTGGAACCCGCCGAGCAGGTAGCGCCATGCAGTGCCGCATAGCGGGTCGTCTGCGTGACAGCGTAGGAAAGCGTGTAGAGCTGCCACATGTCAATCGCGCTCGCCATCACGGACGTGCAGATGATGATCGCCGGAATTCCGACCAGCGTGAATTGAATGAGAGAAGCGCGGCGGCGGCGGGTGTTTCGATTTTCGAAGCAGTCTTCGCATCAGCCGCATTGCTAATTCCGCAGCCGCATCGTCGTGGCTTTCGTAATCGTTAACTGGGATGCCAATAGGCCAGGCATCGGAACCAGCTGTGGCGTGACATAGGCGACCGTGGAGGTCACGCACGCGTTCCCATCCGGACAACCCGTGCTCGGTGTTGCCGGATAGCTGACGGTCAGCGTGACCGGAGCAGAACTGCACGTAGTGATGCCGCTGCCGACATTGGGGAGGAATTTCAACTGACCGATCACGCAGTTCTGGCACGCAGTTGTTGTGGTGGCGCATCGGCTGCTGTTGTTCGCGCAGTAGTAGGCGCTCACGCGCGACGCGTTCGTGGTTGCGATCAGCGAGCAGGAGTAGAAGCCGTACCACAACAATATTTATTGGCGTGTTGTCAAGACTGCCGATCGTCCCCAGTAAGTACCGGACTATCGGCCACATGGCGGAACATTGCCGGTGCTTCTGAAAATAAGTGGAGTGCTTCGAAGCAGCGTTTTTCATGCGGCACTGGTACTTTTGGCCGCCCTCCTGCCTGCGGCGCTCCAGGCTGACGTTATCTATACGAACTTCGGAGACGGCGATTCTTTTCTCGCCGGCTCCGGCCTGATTGTGACCCGCGATGGCGCGGCGTGGTCCTCTGTCGCAGTGTCATTTGTACCGGCGGCCGCCTACAGCCTGACTTCGATCGAATTCGCGGCGACGACGCTGATCCCCGGCGCCGGCGGCGAGTCTCTCGCGACTTTCATGGACGATAATGGTCATCCCGCGCGGGAACACCGCTTGAGAACATTGGGTTCGATGGCCCGATGACACCCTTCGGCGCTTCGTCTTCGCCGCTGACGGTTCAGTCCACCGCGCACCCGCTCCTCGAAGCCGGCCAGACCTATTGGGTCGGGATGAATGGAGCGAATGGAGGTCTCGCGGTCTGGAACCAGACCACTTCTTCGACGGCGGGGTTGTCCGCCACTGACGGAGCAGGGAACTGGTCCGCCGAGGGTGGCATACAGGGCGCCGTGGAACTCGACGGCACTCTGGTGTTCGAAACGCCGGTGCCGGTTCCCGACCCGGCGCCAGCGCCGCCCGACGGTCCCATCGCCCTGTTACCGGGCTCCGCCGAACCGCAGCAGGAAGAGTTGCTCGTGGTCCCGGAGCCCGGCGCGTTTGGACTCACGGCGTTATGGCTGGCCGCGGCGCTGCTGGTGTTGTTCCTCCAGGGACACGCGACTTCAGCGTCAGCTCAAACGCGACCGAAGCTGGCGTCGAATGGTACTAGCGGCGCGCCGTCAGCAACTCGCGCGCTTCGCCAACGAGAAATAACGATCCACTCACGATCGTCGTCATCGGACGCGTTCTGTTGCGTTCCGCCGCAAGCCTGAGCGATTCCCGGACGGATTCCGTCACGTGAGCGCGCGCTTTTTCTGCCTCACCAAGCAGTTCGACGATCGACTCCGGATGCAGCGCTCGCGGCTGCGCCGGCGCGGTCAGGATAATCTCCTCCGCCAGCGGGAAGAGGGTGTTGGTGACCTCGTCCACCGCTTTATCGCGCATCGCGCCGAAGATCAGGCGAACCGGCTCTCCCGCAAAGAATCGTCGGATGTAATCAGCCAGCGCCCGCGCGCCCGCGGGGTTGTGGGCGCCATCGAGAATCGTGTCCGGCGGGCCGGCAAAACGCTCCAGCCGCCCGGGCCACTTCGCGGAGGCGATTCCGCTGCGAATTGCCGCCGAGGGAAGCCGGAGCAGCGCAAGCGCCGTCACCGCGGTACGAGCGTTCTCCACCTGGTGAAGCCCGGCGAGCGGGCATTCGATCGGAATCGTTTCGTCTGCGATGAGCGTGAACCGGCTGCCGTAGCGCCCGTATTGCGCATCTTCCACACGCCAGGCCGAACTGTGCCGCACTTCGATATCGAGTTCGAGCGCGCGCTTCTCCAGCACCCGCAGAGCTTCCGGCCGCTGAGCGGAAAACACAGCGGGGCGCCTGGGCTTCAGAATCCCGGCCTTTTCAGCCGCGATGGATTCAATCGACGAGCCGAGAAACGCTTCATGATCGAAATCGATAGGGGTGATGACGGAGATTTCGGGATCGACAACATTCGTCGCGTCGAGCCGGCCGCCGAGGCCCGTTTCGAGCACCACCATCTCCAGGTCGGCGCGGGCGAAGGCGACGAACGCCATCGCGGTGACCGTTTCGAAAAAGCTGGGGTGTGTGTCGATACGGTCGCCCGCGAGCATGCGCTCCGCCGTGCCGTGAACCTCCTCAAACGCGGCCACCCACTCCGGCTCCGGGATCGGCGCTCCGGCGATGACGATTCTTTCGCGCGGGCTCATCAGATGCGGCGAGGTGTAGAGTCCGGTCCGCAGTCCACTCGCGCGGAGGGCGGATTCGAGCATCGCGCACGTAGAGCCCTTGCCATTGGTTCCCGCCACATGGACAAACCGTCCCCTGCGGTGCGGATCGTCCAGCTCCGCAAGCAGAGCGCGCATGCGGGCAAGGTCCCACTTCACTACCTTCAGCTCGTGTCCGAGTGAATAGAGAAATGCGGTCGTTTCGGAGAAAGTCAAAATGGGCTACGCGGCCACGCTGGCGTCGCCGTCCAGCAGAAGATCGAGCGCCGTCGAAATC
This sequence comes from uncultured Solibacteraceae bacterium, assembly GCA_964590625.1. Taxonomy (GTDB): domain Bacteria; phylum Acidobacteriota; class Terriglobia; order Bryobacterales; family Bryobacteraceae; genus BOG-234. Next base: position 3,134 of record CAZPZE010000110.1, on the reverse strand, counting down.
CAGGCTTTCAGTTCCGAACGCGGCACCACTGCGTCCAGCATGCCGTGCTTCACCAGAAACTCACTGCGCTGAAAACCTTCCGGCAGCTTCTGGCGGATGGTTTGTTCGATCACACGCGGACCGGCGAAGCCTATCAGCGCACCGGGTTCGGCGATATTGAAATCGCCCAGCATCGCGAAGCTTGCGGTGACGCCGCCGGTCGTGGGGTCCGTGAGGACGCTGATGTAGGGGATCCGGGCTTCATCGAGCCGCATCAGCGCGGCGGAAATTTTCGCCATCTGCATCAGGCTGACCGCGCCTTCCTGCATGCGCGCGCCGCCCGACGCGGAAACGACGATCACGGGCGATCGATCCGCGAGCGCCCGCTCGATCGCGCGGGTAATCTTTTCGCCGACGACCGCGCCCATGCTGCCTCCGATGAACTTCGCCTCCATCGCGCAGATATGGACCTTCCGCCCCGCCATGGTGCCGGCTGCGGAAACCAGGGCATCGGAAAGAGACGTCGCCGCCTGGGTGGCTTTCAGGCGTTCGCTGTAAGGTTTCTGGTCGACGAAGTGGAGCGGATCGGAAGAACTGAGTTTATCGTCGAATTCCTCGTACTTGCCCTCATCGAACATCATGGCGAGCCGCGTCCGCGCGTCGAGCCGGAAGTGGTGCCCGCACTTGCCGCAGACACGCATCGATTGTTCGAGGTCTTTCTTCCAGATGATTTCGCGGCAACCGTCACACTTCAGCCAGAGGCCTTCGGTGCGCACGGTGCGCTCGGATTCCTCCGGCGCTGTTTTGGAACCAGGAGCTCTTTTAAACCACGACATGGGAAGGCTTTACGATCACGATAACATCCCGGATACCCGTCACCGCACGTAGGGGTGTCCGTGGATGATGGCGAACGCCCGGTAGATCTGTTCCGCCACCACCGCGCGAGCGAGTTCATGCGGCATGGTCATCGCGGAGAGTGAGAGCAGCAGATCGGCGCGGCCTCGCCAGCCCGCGGGCAGGCCGTCATGCCCGCCGATCACGAATACCAGATCCTGACCATGCAATCCGGCCTCTTCCACCAGGCGGGAGAAATGGCGGGAATCGAGCGTCTTGCCCGCCGGATCGAGCAGAATCTTTTTCGCCGTGGGATGCTTCTCCCAGAGATCCACGCGTTCCGGACGAATCTCCGCCATCGTGATGGTGCAGTAGTGGCTGGTGCGCTCGACGTAATCCGCCGCCATCGCGTTGGCGTGCGCATCCTTCGCCTTCCCGATGTAATAGAGGAAAATCTTCACTCGGACGCAGCTTCGGCCGGCGCTGCTTTGGAAGCGCGCTTCTTCTTTGCCGGAGCGGGCGGCGGGATCTCGACGGGCTTCCCTTCGCGCCACAGCCGCTCCAGATCGTAATAGGCCCGGGCTTTCGGGGTGAGCACGTGCACCACGACGTCGCCGAAATCGGTGAGCACCCACTCGGCCTGTTTATAGCCCTCCACACTGAGCGGTGTTTCGCCGCGTTTTTTCATCTGGAGAGCGACTTCGTCGCTGATGGCCTGAATCTGCTTCCCGCTGGTGCCGGTGCAGATGATGAAAAAGTCAGTGAAAGACGAGATGCCCCGGAGGTCGAGGACCGCTAAGTCCTGTGCTTTCTTATCCTCCGCGGCGCGGACGGCGGTGAGCCATGAGGGAATCGCCGCTTTTTTCGCGGCGGGTTTTCTGGCAGCGGGCTTCTCCCCGGCTGCCGTGGTTCTCTTTGTTCTTGCGGTGCTTCTTTGGGCCAGAAAACTCCTCCGCCCGCTATCGTACTATAGAGGTAAGCGTGATTTTTCGATTTTCATCCGGCGCGGCGCTGGCCTTCCTGCTGTGTTCTGCCGCTCATGGCCAGGCTCCGGTGCCTTCGGTAAATCCCGTCCCGGAAACGGCTGCGGCGCCGGCTGCTCCTCGGGCAGATTCGAGCACCGCGGACACCAAAGTCCCGCCGATCAAACCCGATCTGAGCGATCCGGTGGTAGTCCACGCGCAGCAGAATCTGGATCACGTTCGCGGTCTCGTCCAGCAGGGAATTCTGCCGCCCAACGATTTTCTGAAAGCGCAGGACGACCTCAACGACGCGATCGACGAATCGATCCTCCGCTTCGGCGCTTACAACCAGAACATTGTGCCGGAGCAGGCTGATCAGATGGTGGTTGTCGCGCAGCGCATGTTCCTGCGGCGCCAGCGGCGAGCCTCGCAGATCAAGGCTCTCGCCACCACCGGGGTGCTTTCCCGGGCGGAGGCGGAAGCCGCCATCGGCGATGTTTCGGGCGCGAAGCTGCAGCTTGACCTGGCTATCGAGCGCGCCAGCCTGGTTCGCGAGATGGCGCTGCAAAAGGCCCAGATCGAAGCCGAGAACGACGCCGAATCGCATCCCGAGTGGAACGGCAAACTGTACGTCCGTTATGACGGCAATGGAAGGTTCACGCGATCTCAGTTCGATACCATCGCTGCCGCTTACGAGACGGAGTTCGGCAAGGCCATTCCGGTGAGCGCGGATGGGCAGACGGCGACGCACCGGTCGATGGGCTTCGACCACACCGGACGCATCGATATCGCGCTCAATCCCGATACGCGCGAAGGCGAGTGGTTGATGCGCTATCTGCAGCGCGGTCATATTCCGTATTACGCATTCCGCACGGCCATTGCAGGCAAGGCGACCGGCGCCCACATTCACCTCGGGCCCGGCAGCACGCGCCTCACGGCCTCGGCGAAATCGTGCTGCGGCTCCTGATCGTCGATAACTACGACTCGTTCACCTGGAATCTCGCCCATGCCGCCGCGGTCCTGACCGGGGATTTGCCCTCCGTCATTCGCAATGACGAAGCCGATTGGCCGGTGATCGAGGCGCGGCGTTTCGACGCGATTGTGATCTCGCCGGGGCCGGGGCATCCCGCAGCCGCGCGCGATTTTGGGGTTTCGGCGGATGTGATCCGCCATGCGGTTGTTCCGGTGCTGGGCGTCTGTCTCGGGCACCAGGGGATTGCGCTCGAATTCGGTGGGGTGGTGGGGCGTGTGGAACCCGCGCATGGCGAGGTAGAGGTTGTGGAGCACGATGGGAACGATCCGCTGTTCGAGGGTATTCCGCGCCGGTTCGATGCGGTTCGCTACCATTCACTCGCGGTG
>CAZPZE010000109.1:0-4980 GCA_964590625.1 uncultured Solibacteraceae bacterium | reverse complement strand
GCGGTAGCCTGCGCTGCGGATGCAATGGCTGTACCTTTTTATTGCGTACGAGCTGTGAGTGATGTCGCAAATGAAACATTTTTCATCGACTTTGAGGCTTTTTTTATGTCAAACGGTACGCTCGATGTGCCACGCTTATTGATATACGCCTTGGCGCATCCGATGGACGCCTTCCCAGAATTGATCCGATTACAGCGACGCAGTTCCCTGGCGGCAAAACGGCTCGCGGGCTTCCTGGCCTCCTGCCATTTTTGATATGACCGAAACCGTTCCGGGCAACATGCGCGCCGCCGTCTACCGCGGCTCCAGCACCGTTTCTGTCGACCAGGTCGAGATCCCCGCCATAGGTCCCGGGGAGATTCTGATTCGAGTGGAGGCCTGCGGGGTCTGCCATACCGATCTCAAGAAAATCGAATATAACCTGCTGGCGCCGCCCCGGATTTTTGGCCATGAAACGGCTGGGATTGTGGCGGCTGTGGGCGCGAACGTCACGCGCTACCAGCCGGGTGACCGCGTGATCGTCTTCCACCACATCCCGTGCGGGAAGTGCTTTTATTGCGAGCGGAAACTTTTCGCGCAATGCCCTGTTTACAAGAAGGTCGGTGTCACCGGCGGATTCGAGCCCGCGGGTGGCGGATTTGCCCAGTACGTCCGGGTAATGGACTGGATTGTCGAGCGCGGCGTGGAGAAGATTCCGGACGGCGTTCCGTTCGAAGTCGCCGCTTTCGTGGAGCCCGTGAACACGTGTGTGAAAGCGGTCGAACAGTGCAATCCGCAGCCGAACGATGTCGTGCTGGTGCAGGGTCAGGGGCCGATCGGTCTGATCTTCACTATGCTGTTGAAGCTGAAGGGCTGCACGATCGTGACCACGGACACGATTCCTTCGCGCCTGGAGCTTTCGAAGCAGTGCGGAGCCGCCTGGGCACTGGACCCGCGGACCGACGATGTGGCAGCAAAGTTAAAGCAATTGACCGACGGGCGGGGCGCTGATATGGTAATTGTCGCCACGGCGGCAAAGGGCCTGGTAGAAGAAGCAGTACGATCGACCCGCCCAGGCGCAAAGATCATGCTGTTCGCGCAAACGTCTGATAAAGAACGAATCGAGCTCTCAGGGGCCAGCATCTGTGTTGGCGAGCGCTCGCTTCTCGGTTCATACAGCGCTTCAGTTGAGTTACAGGCGGAGTCAGCGAGGCTCGTTTTCAGCGGTGAGCTGCCCGTGAACCTGCTCATCTCTCACCGCGTACCTCTTGATAAGATTGAATTTGCATTTCGGTTGGCGACACACCCGGCTGACTTTCCGGGGGAGAACCCTTTGAAGATCATTGTGAGTCCACAGGAGCTGGCAACTTGCGCGCAATAAACGACACAATGCTTGCCGCTGTTCTGTACGGTAAAGAACACGTTCAGATGGAGCGTGTACCGGTACCGGAGATCGGTCCGGGTGATCTGCTGGTGCGGGTCCGCACCGCGCTCACCTGCGGTACCGACGTCAAGGTCTACCGGCGCGGCTATCATGCGCGGATGATTGTTCCGCCCGCACTTTTCGGCCACGAACTGGCGGGCGACGTGATCGCCGTCGGTGAACGCGTTAAAGGGTTTGAGATAGGCCAGCGCGTTGTCGCGGCCAATTCCGCACCGTGCCACCGCTGTTTCTATTGCAGCCGCGGACGGGTCAATCTCTGCGAAGATCTTCTTTTCAATAACGGCGCGTACGCCGAGTACATCCGGATTCCGGCGCGCATCGTCCGCGTGAACACCTACGTGATTCCGCCGCATCTCGATTACCGGGATGCCGCGCTTGCCGAACCGCTGGCCTGTGTCGTCAAAGGCGTGGAAGATGTGGAGATGAAAGCCGGCGATACGGTCGTGGTCATCGGCGCGGGCCCCATCGGCTCCATGTTCGTGCGGCTCTCGAAACTGCGCGGCGCGCGCGTGATCGCGATTGGCCGCACCCGCGAACGCCTGGAGCGCGTGGCTCGCCTCGGCGCGGACCGCATTGTATCGACCGAAGACGTGAATCCGATCAGCCGTGTCCGCGAACTGACCAACGGCCGCGGCGCCGATATCGTCATCGAAGCTGTTGGCAAGCCGGAGACGTGGAACATGTCGGTCGAAATGCTCCGCCGCGGCGGCACGGTGAATTTCTTCGGCGGCCCTCCTTCCGGCACGAACGTCAATCTCGACACGAATCTTCTGCATTACTCCGAACTCACCTGTAAGGCGAGCTTCCACCATACCCCGACTTCCATGCAGGAAGCGCTCGACATTATTTCGAGCGGTGGAATTCGCGCGCGCGATTTTGTGGAAGCCGAAGAGTCGCTTGAAAATCTGACCCGCGTCATGTTCCGCCTGGCTGAAGGCGGAACGGCGTTCAAGACCGCCATCATTCCATGACGGCGCTTTTGCCGCGCGATTTTGTCGGCAACCCCGAAGCGATGTCCCGCGTGTGGACGCTGGCGGAAGCAGAGCAATACACGCGCTGGCTCGCCACCCATCACTACGAGAATTTCCACGTTGTCAGCTTTCTGCTGCCGCGCGAACTCCATCAGGATTTCTACAACGTCTACGCCTGGTGCCGCTGGGCGGACGATCTGGCGGATGAAATCGGCGATCGCGCGGAAAGCCTTCGCCTGCTCGACTGGTGGTCCGGTGAAGTCGGGCGGATGTATGCGGGCGAAGCGCAGCATCCGGTGTTTGTCGCACTGCGCGCCACGGCGAAGAAGTATTCCATTCCGCGGCAGCCGTTCGACGATCTGATCCGCGCGTTTATCCAGGATCAGACCGTCACACGCTATCAGAACTGGGATGAAGTCTTTCATTACTGCGAAGGGTCGGCGAATCCAGTAGGACGGTTGGTGCTTTATCTCTGCGGCTATTCCGATCCCGAGCGGCAGGCTCTTTCCGACGCCACCTGTACCGCGCTGCAGCTGGCGAATTTCTGGCAGGATGTAACGGTCGATCAGTTGAAAGACCGTGTCTATCTTCCGCTCGACCTTCTCGCGCGCCACAACTACACCGTCGAAGAGCTCTTCGCCCACAAATTCGATGACCGCTTCCGCAGTCTCATGCGGGAAGCGGTGGAGGTCGCGCACGGGTTGTTCGTCAAGGGATTACCGCTGGTCGGCATGGTGAATCGCCGGCTCGCGGTGGATCTGGATCTGTTCAGCCGCGGCGGCATGCGTATCCTCGAGAAGATCGCCCAGCAGGATTACAATGTGCTCGCGCGCCGGCCCGCGATCTCGAAGGTGGAGCGCGTGCGTCTGCTCGCCGGCACGCTCGTTCGCGCGGCATTTACGGGCGCGCGCGCCGCATGATTTCGGTCGCGGAATCCCAGGGATATTGCCGCGCAATCGCAAAGAGCCGCGCGAAGAATTTCTATTATTCGTTCGTTCTGCTCCCGCCCGAAAAGAAAAACGCCATGTGCGCGATGTACGCGTTCATGCGCTACTGCGACGATCTGAGCGACGAGCCCGGCGCGACGCGCTCCGCTATGGACCGCTGGCGCGACGCCCTCACGGAAGCGCTCGCGGGGCGGCCCGATGCGAGCCCGGTATGGCCGGCGTTTCTCGATGCGGTCACGCGTTACCGCATCCCACATCAGTATTTTTACGACATGATCGAGGGCGTGGCTTCCGACCTGGAGCCGAAGCCCATCCAGACTTTCGACGAGTTGTACCGCTACTGCTACCGCGTCGCGTCCGTCGTCGGGCTCACGACTATTCACATCTTCGGATTCGATTCGCCGGAAGCGCCGATTCTCGCCGAGAAGTGCGGCATCGCCTTTCAGCTCACCAACATTCTGCGCGATATCCGCGAGGACGCCGGTCTCGGACGTACCTATCTGCCGCAGGAAGATCTCGCGCGCTTCGGCGTTTCACTGGAAGATCTGAAGAACTCGCGCCGCAGCGACGCCTTTGATCGCCTGATGGAGTTCGAAATCGCCCGGGCGCGTTCGTATTACGAAGAATCGGCGCCGCTCACCGCCATGATCCACGCCGATTCGAGGAACGCACTGCGGGCACTGATCGCGATCTACCGAAGCCTGCTCGAGCGCATCGCCGAATCGCCCGCAGACGTACTGATCCGGCGTGTCTCGCTGCCGGTCGCGGAGAAAGTCTGGATTGTTCTGCGCTCGGCCGCAGGCATCTAATCGATCAGTGGGGCCGACGGTGGCGTCGAAATATAGATCGTATTTGGAAGATCGACAACGAATCTGACTTCTGATCGCTCTTTCGGCGCGTCCTTCGTAATCACGTATCGATAGGTCAGAGAAATTGAATTTCGTTTCCCTGACACTCTTCGAAATTTCCAAAGCGTCGCGTTCTTCTCTGAGCCTTCACGCAGAAGCCCAGGGCCGGACATTGCAGTTGCTTTAGCCACCGAGCCGTCCTTATTAAGGACACAATCAACCACGACGTCCCCTGTAATTTGAGCGATCCAGGCAAGTCGCGGGTAAGAATTGACGGCTTCGATATGAATTGGAGCCCAGTCCTGCGCGATGAGCGGGGCAGCCAGCAGTATCACCAACCAGGCAAGACGGGCCATGATCACGCAGCCGCTTCAGTCTGAATCTTCGCGCGGCTGCGGAACAGGAAGATCACGATCAGCAGAATCACCGCCGCTCCGGCCGCGGAACTCAGCCAGAACGGCTTCCAGTCGCGGACTGCGTTCTCTCCCGTGCCTGTCGTGAAGAAATCCAGCGCGGTGCCCGAAAGGATGGATCCCGCGTACATGCCAATCCCATAAGTCAGCAGCGTAATGAAACCCTGCGCCGCGCTGCGCAGATGCGGCGGCGCCTGCTGGTCCGTGTAGAGCTGACCGGTCATGAAGAAGAAGTCATAGCAGACTCCGTGCAGCAGGATGGCGAGATAAAACATCCAGACGCCCGCAGCCGCGTTTCCGAGCGCCAGCAGCGTGTAGCGTACCGCCCAGGCGCCCAGGCCCATTACCAGAATGCCCTTGACGGTGATGCGCCGCAGT
>CAZPZE010000108.1:0-4149 GCA_964590625.1 uncultured Solibacteraceae bacterium | reverse complement strand
ATCCGGGATGCGAGTGGGTAGTCGCCAATGCGGATCGCTTCGTGCCCTGGAGCGACGGCGCCTTTTCGGCGATCCTTTCGATCACGGCGCGCATGAATGCTCCGGAATTCCGGCGCACTCTTCGCGCGGAGGGCAGACTGCTGATCGCGCTGCCCTCGCCGGATGATCTCATTGAACTGCGCGGCTCCGGGCGCGACCGGACCCTGCGAACCATCGACGAATTTGCGGATTTGTTCCGCCTGGAGCGGCAAATCCGCGTCGAAACGCAGGCTGATCTCGATGCCGCATCCGTGGACGACGTGCTGCATTCGATCTACCGGCCGATGCAGCCGCGCGCTCCCGAAGCAGCGCGTGTCACGTTCAGTCTCGATCTGTTGCTGTTTCGTCCGAAGTGATCACGCCCATTTGTAGACGGCCCTTCCGTTCTTCGAAAAGAATTTTTCGGCGACGGCGGACCCCTTCGGCTCCACGTATTCCTTCACTACACCGAGGATCTTCGCGTACGGCGCCATGTGATCGCTCTTCGGCCAGTTGCTGGCATAGACAACGCGGTCCTGACCGAACATTTCCCAAAGCTGATCGAGCGAGGCCCGGTAGGGCGCAACGTCGGTGGGGATCTTATCGCCGATCTTCTGAATCACGCCGGACACTTTGCAATAGACATTCGGATGCGCCGCGATCGGACGAATCTGCTCCAACTTCCAGTGCGGCGGCATCTCCGGCATGTGGTTAATAATGACGCGCAGGTTCGGAACTTTCCCGATGCAGGTTTCGAGCGGCGCAAGCCACTTCGTGTCCGTTTCGCCGATCGCGTCGAGCGAAAGATCGGCGTCGGCCAGACGCTTCAGATCGTCGATGAACGCCGGATTCGACGCGCCCGCAATGAACTTCTCGTCGAAGATACGAATGCCGCGCACAAGCGGGCTCTTCCGAAACCGCGCCAGATTTGTCCGAAACTCGGGTTTGCCCGCTTCGAGATTCGCAACAAAGGCGAGGATCATCGGATGGCCCTTCACCAGATCGAGGACCCACTGATTATCCTCGAGTCGCGGACTGGCTTCGATCACCACCGCGCCTGTAACCCCGACCGGTTTCGCAGTCGTCTCAAAAAGCGACGGCAGCACGGGCTTGTAGAGAACCTTATCCGTGCTCGGTGGCCACGGAATGCCGTCCTTGCGTCGCGGGTCGTAGAAGTGGATATGAGTGTCGATAATCTGCATCGCAGTTGGAGCGGCATTCAGCGAGGATTCCGAAGCAGCCAGGGCCGCGAGCGCGGCTCCCGTCTGAAGAAAATCCCGCCGGTTTTGATTTGTGGGCACTGGGGAATTATATGAGATCCCTGGGGCCTCGCGCGTTCCTTGCCACTGTCATTGCCACTGCTGCACTCCTCGCACAATCGCCGCGCTCCCAGCCTGCGACGGGTCCGAAGATCCCACTCACGCTGGTGGCGGTCGATGATAAGACATCGGCACCCATTCCGACGGCGCGTTTCACGCTCACGGACGATACAGTGCCCGTCGGCGATCTGTTTGAAGGTGTGTTCGATGAGATCGGTACACATGTCCCGGTTCCCCACGCGGATGGCAATGGAAGATCGACAGTTCTTGTCGCGCCCGGGTCCCGGATGCGCGTCTTCGCCAGGGCATCGGGCTATCCCTCCGGGCCCACCGCAGAGATCCGGGTTGGAGAGACGCCCCTCACAATCTCTGTGCCGATGACGCAGGGCGTCGGTATCAAAGGGCAGGTGATCGATCGGGATTCGCGCCTGCCGATCGAAGGAGTCCTGGTTGTTGCGGACGAGGTCAGTTTTAGTCGGGGTACCCGCGAAGTCCGCAGTGGCAACTCCACGAAAACGGATCGGGGCGGCAAATTTCAGATGGGAGAACTGCGCCCTGGGGCATATGTCGTGGAGACCAGGGTCTCTGATCGCGAGTCGGGCAGGGGTTATGGAATCAGACTTTGGCCTGGTGGAGACGCGGAGAAGGCGCGGCCGGTTAATCTGAAGTCCGGTCAGTCGCTCGATCTTGGAACGATTGCTCTTCAAATGGCACCATTGACGACAGTTTCGGTCCGGTTGACCGGTGACTGCGAGGGCCATCTTTACACGGTCAATCTCACGCGACATCCCGGGGATGTTACGTTGGCTACCGCTGCCGTCTCGCATGTGCGCTGTGGCAATACCGCCGTCATGGGCGGCGTCCTTCCTGGTTCCTATCGGATCCATCCAATGCCGGAGGATTACCAGTTCTGGTTGCCCGTAAGGTTCGGGCTGACCGAGGCACAGGTTGGAAAGACAAATCTGACCACTGAGGTTCAAATGCGTGCGCCTCTGCCGATAACTGGGAAAGTGCTGGAGCGGTCTCCGGACCCAGTCAGCGGCGCGATCCGTGAGGGGCCGCTGCATCCTGACGTCGTACATCTCGTGCCGATTGGACGGGGCCAACGGGGATTACGGCCTGTAACGCCAGAGCACGAAGATGTCTGGTCGAATCCGGATGGCGATTTTAGTACGACCGTATACTCGCCGCCGGGCGGTCGATTTTACGTGCGGCTGAGCAATCTTCCGCCGAACCAGTACCTGGATTCGCTTCGTTACAACGGGCAAGCTATCAATGGCGATGAGTTCATATTTGACGAATCCGCCGCGGACCAGCGACTTGAAATCATCTGCTCCGGGGAATTCGGAAACATTGCCGGCCGCGTGAAGGGGACGAACGCCGGCCCTGTCAACGTTCTGCTCGCTCCGTGGCCCAATTCAGGAACGCTCTATCCGGAGAGACTTCGCGAGGGCATATCGACGGACGGCACGTTCCGTATTACGAAACTTCGTCCCGGCCACTACAAAGCAATTGCCGTGAATGGCCGCGACCGCCAAACCTATGAGGAGCCAAATCGTCTGATCCGGGCACTCGCAAGCGGTGTTGCGATCGATATCGTGCCCGGCGAGAACGCGCTGTCACTAACGAATGTCCGCCACTGATCGCGATCACGCCGCTTTGAGCCGAATCTCCACTTCAAGCCCATGCGGCTCTCGGTTCCGGCACTCAACTGTCCCGCCCGAAGCTTCCACGCAACTCTTCACGATCGCCAGTCCCAGGCCCGCGCCGCCGGTCTCACGCGCGCGCGACGCATCCGGGCGATAGAACGGCGCGAAGACGCGGTCCAGTTCCTCGGGCGGCAACCCCGGGCCGGAATCCGAAACGCGAACCAGCACCGCCTCGCCTTCGCGTACTGCCGATATAACCACCGGTCCTGCCTCACCCGCATACCGCATCGCGTTGCGCACCAGATTGCTCATCGCCCGCAGCAGCAGATTCGGCGCGGCAATCGCGCTCACCGGCTGCGGAATTTCGATAACAATCTCGCGGCCACTCCCGGCTTCGCGCGCGGCCGCCTGACGTGCGAGCGGTTCAATCTCCACCGGCGACAGCGCCGCGCTGCCCTTCGTCAGACCGGCTCTGGAAAAAGACAGAAGCTCTTCCACCAGACCGGACATATGCGTGATCTCTTCCCGCAGATCCTCCACCGCTTCGCGCTGCCCGTCCGACGCCTGCTGCTCCAGAATCCCGAGCGCGAACTGAATGCGCGCGATCGGCGCGGAGAGCTCATGCGCGATATCGCCGAGAAAACGCTTCTGCCCCGAAACAAATCCTGCGAGCCGGTCCGCCATCCGATTGATCGAAATCGAAAGCTGCCCGATCTCATCGCGCCGGTTCTCCGGAAGATGATTCTCGAAATCCCCCTCCGCGATCCGCACCGTGTTCGCCGTGAGCCGCGAAATCGATCGCGTCAGCCCGCGTATGAACGGCAGCCAGCAAAGCGAAAAGAGCGCAATCGTCGCAGCCAGGGCGATTAGCCACGGCTTGTAATCGAAAAACAGCGGCGTCCCGAAGAAGGAAGGCGCGGCCATAACGAGCGTGCCGCGCGCAACATCGCCGTTAGCCGGATCGATCACCGGCACACGCGTGAGGGCCCAATACAATCCGCCTTCTGAAAGTTGCGTCACCTGGTAAGTCGCGCCGGCTACCGTCACATCATCCGGCCGCGGACGCCTCGGGGGCGGCGGCCCCCGGCGTGGAGGCGGAGGGCCGAACCGGTCATCCTCGCGCCGTGGCGGCGGCGGAGGCGGATCGTCACGAACCGGCGGAC
>CAZPZE010000107.1:0-13528 GCA_964590625.1 uncultured Solibacteraceae bacterium | reverse complement strand
GGTCGAGCGCGATCCGGACTACCTCTCCGAGCTGACGGTCAGCTTCTTGCGGCCCTGCGCCCGGCGGCGCGAGAGCACGGCGCGGCCATCGGCCGTCTTCATGCGTTTCCGAAAACCGTGCACCTTGGCGCGGCGGCGGTTGTTCGGCTGAAAAGTACGTTTGGGCATTGTAGTGGAAACTTAAAGTATACAACACAAAGGGTGTTGGGTGCAGCGGAACCACGGAGGAGAATAGCAGCTATGCCGGACCTGAGATATCCCATTGGCCCCTTCGTGGCTGGCCCCGCCCCGGACTGCGGTTCGAGACTGGAACTATTGTCGCAACTGGCTGAGGCTCCTGGCCGTTTGCGGGTGGCTGTAGAGGGGCTCTCGGCATTACAGCTGGATACGCCGTACCGGCCAGAAGGATGGACCGTCCGGCAGGTCGTCCATCACCTGGCGGACGCCCAGATGAACTGGTATGTGCGTACGAAGGTGGCGCTGACAGAAGAGGCGCCTTCGGTAAAGCCGTACGATGAAGCCCTCTGGGCTGAGTTGCATGACGCTCGAACGGCGCCTGTTGAACCTTCCCTCATCCTCCTCGACGGGCTTTATCAGCGATGGGTGGAACTGTTTCGTTCGCTGTCAGAGGAGCAATGGAAAAGCCGGCTGATGCATCTGGAGCGGGGAGAACTCGTTCTGGACGAGACGCTGGCGATGCATGTCTGGCATGGCCGGCACCATACGGCGCAGATCGTCGAACTCCGGAACCGAATGGGATGGCAGGCGGAGAATCGCCTCGGCGCGAAATGCTGAAAGAGCCGCCCGATCAGACCAGGCGTTTTGATTTGGGCCACAGAGCAACACCGATGCACAGAGATAACGGCTAAGAATCTGGTTCTGCGGCTTGCAGGTGTTCCAGCAATAGCCGGTTCACCACCGCCGGGCCATGGATGGGCACGGCGTGGGCGGCGTTGGTGAGTTCGACGTAGCGGGTGCCGGGGATGGCTTTCGCGAGGGCCTTCCCTGCCCAGGCGGGCGCGATCAGGTCTTCTTCGGCTGACACTACGAGCGTTGGAATTCCCGCCAGTTCCTTGAGGCGCGGGGTCGCATCGCGGTACGTTTTCATCGCCGCCAGTTGCTGCATGATCACCGGCGAGGGATCTGCCAGATCGTGTCCGAAGAGTTGGCCGAGGTCGTGGGCGAGCTTTGAACGATCCGCGGTCGCGAGGATTGATTTCGGCATCACCATTTCCGGGAAGGCGTTGCGGCGCTGACTCCGCGTGCCGATTCTTGTCCGTATCCCGATCCACACCATCCGCGCGGTAGGTCGCGTGGGGATGCGGCCGTCGGCGAAGGTGCAGAGCAGCGCCAGGCTGCGGACCCGCGCGCGGTGCTTCAGGGCGAGGTCGAGCGCGATCAGTCCTCCCATCGAATGTCCGATGATGTGGGCAGAATCCCAGCCCTGCGCATCCATCAGAGCTGCCGTGTCTTCCGCCATGCGCTCGATCGAGATCGGCTCCGTGTTCGGCACGCTTCGTCCGCTCCCGCGATTGTCGAAATACAGGCAGCGATATTGCCGCTGCAGATCGGCCACCTGCGGTTTCCATGCCGAGCCCTGCACGCCCGCGCCCTGAATGAGCACGACTGGTGGTCCTTCACCCATCACTTCGTAGTGCAGCCTGCAGCCCGCTGTTATCATAGAGGTGTAGTTCCCCGTAAATTCTCCCGTGATTTCAGTAAACAACGTAAGCATGCGCTACGGCGCAAAAGTTTTGTTTGACGACGTTTCCACTACGTTTCTGCCCGGTCGCCGCTACGGCCTCACGGGCCCGAACGGCGCTGGCAAGTCGACCTTCATGAAGATCCTGACCGGCGAAATGGACCCGCAGAAAGGCACCGTCATCCGGCCGAAGCGCGTCGGCGTGCTCAGCCAGGATCAGTTCGCTTTTGATGCCTTCCGCGTGATCGACACCGTCATCATGGGCAACAAACCGCTCTGGGCGGCGCTCGAAGAACGTGAACATCTCTATGCCAAGACGGACATGACCGACGAAGACGGCATGCGGCTCGGCGAGCTGGAAGGGATTGTCGCGGAAAACGACGGCTACACGGCCGAGAGCGACGCCGCTGTTTTGCTCGACGGTCTCGATGTCCCCGAGCCGTTTCATGAAAAGAAAATGCATGAGCTGCAGGGTGGCCAGAAGGTCGGCGTGCTGCTTGCGCAGGCGCTGTTCGGTGGGCCGGATGCGCTGCTGCTGGACGAACCGACGAACCACCTCGATCTCGAATCCATCCACTGGCTGCAGGATTTTCTGTCACGCTATCAGGGGACGCTGATCGTGATTTCGCATGATCGCCACTTTCTCAACAGCGTCTGCACCCACACCGCCGATATCGATTACGAAACGATCATCACCTACACCGGCGGCTACGACGATATGGTGCTGGCGAAGACGCAGGTGCGCTCGCGGCTCGAAGCCGAGAATGCGCAGCGCGAAAAGAAGATCGCACAGCTGAATGAATTCATCGCGCGGTTTTCAGCCGGTACGCGTTCGAGCCAGGTGATGTCCCGTAAGAAGGAAGTGGAACGGCTGGCGACGGCGGATCTGGCGCGATCGAACATCCAGCGCCCGTTTATCCGGTTCGACATGAAGCGCCCGTCCGGCAAGCATGCGCTCGAAGTCAAAGGGCTGACGAAGTCGTATGACGGCGGGTCACCCGTGATTTCGAACTTCACGGCGAGCGTGACGCGCGGCGAAAAGGTCGGGATCATCGGCCGTAACGGCGTGGGCAAGACGACGATTCTGCGCTCGCTGATGGGCACTGCACCGGCCGGCATGGCAGAGGATTTCCCGGTGGATGGCGGCGTGATGGAATGGGGCCACGAAGTGCAGGTGGGCTACTTCCCGCAGGATCCGCGCGGGACGATTCCGCCGGGGATGACGATTTTCGATTGGCTCCAGCAGTTCGATCCTCAGGCAGGAAACGAAGAGCTGCGCGGGCTGCTGGGGCAGATGCTGTTCAAGAGCGAGGAAGGCATGAAGCCAACCGCGGCGCTTTCGGGCGGCGAAGTCGCGCGCCTGGTTTTCTGCCGGCTGATGCTGCAGAAGCCGAATGTGCTGCTGCTCGATGAGCCGACGAACCACCTCGATCTCGAATCCATCAACGCGCTGAACGTGGCGCTGCAGAAGTATCAGGGGACGCTGTTCCTCGTGACACACGATCACGATCTGCTCGAAGAGACGGCAACGCGTATCTGGCGCGTGACGCCGGGCAACATAGAGGATTTCAAGGGCACGTACGAAGAGCTGCAGCCGGTAGCAGCGTAGAATGGCGCCTGGCAGAAGCCAGGCGGCAACGCAGAAGCGTCGCCCCGCTATTGCCCGCCGCTGCCGGCGAGCACGATCGGATTGAAGTGCGGCGTCGGTTTGCCGGTCTGATTGAACGTGATCTGCACGGTGAATGAATCGCCGTTCTTCAGCCACAGTGGAGCGCCGGTTGCCGCGATCCACGGACTTCCAGCCGGCGCCGCGCAGGATGTGACGCCGCCCGAACCATTCACAGTCACGCCCGCGGGCAGACCGGTGAGCACGATCGAAAACGGTCCTTCGATCGCGCTGCCGGAATGGTTGGTGACGGTGATCGTGTCATCGTGATCGAACCGCACCCGCAGGTTCCGCGATTGATCGGCCTGGCAGAGAAGCCCGTAGACCTCCATGGTGCCGGACTGGTTTCCTACGTAGACGCGGCCATTGGCGACAACGGGGCTGAGGAATTTCACGAAGCTGCCGGGCGCGTCGCGCGCGGAGTTCTGATCGGAATCGTAGATTTCTTTCGTGATGTCGGTCGCGTCGAAGGCGCGCAGTGTGCCGGGCACTGCGTCGGCAAGCGGACTCTGGGTTGCCGTGTACGCCCACACGACGCCCGTGCGCGGTTTGCTTTCGTCTGACGTTACAACCACGCCGCCGGTGTCATTGACCAGAATCTTTCCAACGCCGGGATCCTGTGTGCGAAACCGGCGCCGGCCCGGCTCGAAGCGCCAGGCGCGAAGGTAATCCTGCTTATCCCAGACATAGAGGTAAGGATGAAACTGGTGCGACCAGAAAGCAGTGGAGAGGTGCTGCCCGCACTGCGTGTAGCCGCAGCCGTTGGATGATTTGAAGCTTTGTATCGGTACCAGGGTCTTCCGGTTGCTGTCGCTCGAAGTGGAATCATCGTTCTCCAGTCCGCCCAGATTGGCGCCGTTCATCAGATAGATGATTCCCTGCTTTCCGCCGGTGATCGCCAGATGCGTATCCGGGATGAGCGTGACGCCGTTCGCGCCGAGATCGGTATCGCTTTCAAAAAGCGCTTCCCAGTTGGATGGCGTGAAATAGTTTTCGACAGTGAGACTGCGCGGATGCAGCTCGACGACGCTGTTGCCGAAGTCCGTGGTGCCGTTCCACTGGCCGTCCGCGGTGGCGACGAAGAGATTGCCGAAGGTGTCTGCCGCGAGACCGCGGCCCGCCTGCCAGATTCCGCCATGCGGCGTGTTGGGCGAGCTTTCCCAGCTTGCGATGCGGTTGCTCATATCGTCCGACTGAAACGCCTGCACAAAGCCGTGCTGCGTCGCGAGGGCATCGTCTGAAACATAAACATAGCCGACATAGACCGCGCCGTTCGAAATCAGTAAACCCGCTCGCTGGTACCACGAAGTGGCATCGGTTTCCTGTTCACCGGTCGCGAGCGGAAGCACGATGCGCTGCGGAGAGTTGTATTTCAGGGCTCCGGTCGCGAGATCCAGCGCGAAGATGTAGCTGCCCGCGTCATAACCGCCGGCAGCCGCGGCGCTGTTGATGATCGCGGTCAGATAGATCGTATTGGTGGAACGGTCGATGACGGGTGTGGCGACGATGCCGATCTCAGGGCCAAGGAACAGTTCGCCGGTATAGATGGGGGTGCCCAACTGGACGTGCCAGTAAGGAGTCGTGCGGGCTGGATCATCGGCGTCGTATGCGTAAACGCTGTTGTTCAGCGTGGCGACGATGACGAGGTTGTGAACCGAGCCATCCGGGAGTTTGAAATTCGTGACGATGAGAGGCAGGGCGTAGACAGGCCCGTCGACGGGACGGCTGAATAATTTACCGAACTGCGCAGGATTGACGTTCGCGGTATTCAGCACGCTTTCCTGCATGTTCGCGCTGGTGCGGTCGTTGCCGTATTGAGCAGTCAGGACATCCACCTGCGCGCTCAGCGTCGCGGTGAAAAGAATGGTCAAAGTCAGTGCTGTTCGGAACATACCGTTGCCTCCGGGAGCGGGATAAAGGCACGCGGATGTCCGATGTAATTAGTAACTCAATGGAATTTGCGGTGTTGAGGCGTCAGAACCGGTAGAATTTATGCCGGCAGGCGCGGCAGCGGAAGGGCGCGATGAAGAAGAGACGGAGAAACTCTTCCCAGATTCCGGACCGCGTCGCGCGCCGAACCGATGTCGACGTGCATTTCGGGCAGTAGAGATCTGGAATTTTGCCGTCTTCCATCACGGCGCGCGTGGGAGCTTTCACGAGGCGCCGCTCTTCCGCGTCGGTGATCTGATGCTGCAGATGGGCCGGGGGCTCCAGTTTGAAACCGGGGACCGCGTTGCCCAGCGCGCGCTCAATATTATTCACCACTCCGGAGACACGCTGTTCGGCATTGCGGGAAGTGTCGCGCAGCTGATTGATGGTCTCGGTCTGAATCGCGGAAATTTCTTCGAGCTGTGAGATGCGGTCGTCGAGCTGATTGTTGAGCGCTTCGGTACTCTGATCGACCACCCGCTGGCCCATTTCGCGGAAGCTATCGACCAGCTTATTTTCCAGCTTTTCGATCTGCTCGCCCACCTGTTCATCGATAATAGAGGAGAGTTCGTCCCGTCCGCCGCGCTCCCGCTGCCGCGCTCGCGGAGCATCCCCACCCCGATTTCTGATGTTCAGGGCGTCGCGCATCGGGTTGGACATCCTGCCGGACGGATTTCGCGGACGGCGCATCTGATTACGGAGTGGGTTTTCTGACCCAATTGTATCCTGGCACACCCAGGAAGTTCGCGAGGATCACAGGATAGAGTTCAGGATCCGCGCGAGCCGGTAGCCGGCGCGGGCGAGCTGCGCGTCGGCTACACGCTCTGCCGGAATGGCGTAGGAGTCGTCGATCACGATCTGGAGATTCGCCACGGTCTGGCGTCGCGCGGGGCAAGTGACCGTGGTGTCCTGCGGCTCCGCCGGAATGGCGGGCGTGAGTTTGCCGTAGACCACTGTGCGGGCGAGCGTGTTGGATTCCCAGGCCCATGCTTCGGGGTCCGGAGCCGGCTCCTGCGAAAGCGCCTGATAGAGGGAAAGAAAGCGCGTGTCGAGGATGGCCGCGTATTCCGCGGCAGTGCCGATCGCCGCCTTCTGCATCTGGGCCTGCAGCAGGCGCGTGTCCCAGAGGGAATGGAGGTTGATTGCGTTCTCGTCGCCCGCGAACCGGACGGGATCGCAGTTGCCGCCCTGATCGCTGTCATCGACATCGTGCAGCGGCTGATGGAGGTCGCCGGTGAAGTGGATGATATAGCGGAGCGCCTCGGCGCGGTCGGCATCGGAGCGGGATTTATCGCCGAGGATCTTCTCGAAATATTCGATGGCGTCGACCACGCAGCCGGTGGCGTCTTTGCCGTCCGCTGGCGGCGCGATTGGCGGGCACCAGGGCGCGATCGAGACTCTTTCGGTCACGGTGCGCGGAATATCCACGTAATGCCAGGCGCCATTCTTCGCGGGGCCGCGAACGTCATCGGCCCAGGACGCGACGGCGGCCATTGGATCGGCAGGCGGATCCGGACAGTAGGGGCTGCCGGAGACATCAACAGGCGCTGCCTTCAGGATGCGGTCGACTTCCTGCGAAGCTGCCTGCGTGAGATGAGTGCGCGCGATGAAGGCAACGATGCGGTGACCGTCGCATCCCCAGCCGAAAAGCGAGGAGGGAGCGGCGAGAAACGCAAGAGCAAGGAGAACGCGCATCCGTCCCAATTGTAGCGGCGCAGTGTTGCAGGCGGGTTACTTCAGGTGGCGGCGCAGAGTGAAGGCGTCGGGCCGGGCATTGTCGTGCTCCAGCTTCTTCCAGTCGTCCTGCACGTAGAGCAGTTTTCCGCTGAGGTGGTTGGAGCGTTCGGAGGCGAGAAAGAGCGCGAGCTGGATCTGCCGCTCGGAGAGAGTACCGCCGGTGACCTGAATTTTTTCCGCCGTCTCGATTTCGTGCACGCCCGCGCGCTCGCCTGCATGAAGGATTTCGTCGGTCATGCTGGTGTATGTTTCTCCTGGCTCCATGCAGTTGACCTGCACGTTGTCTTCGCGGACCTCTTCGGCCACGCATTCGACGAAGCGCACGATGGCGGCTTTGCTCGCGGCGTACGGAGCGAAGCGCGGGCGCGGCGTGGCGCAGCCCTGGGCGGTGATCACGATGATCTTCCCCGCCCTCTTCGCCAGCATGCGCGGCAGCACGGCGCGGCACGAATTCATCACGCCGATGATGTTAGTCTCGAAGACTTCCTGCCAGGTGGAGGGCTTTTGCGCGGCGAACGATCCAATCGGGCCCTGCACGGCGGCATTGCAGATGAGGGTGTCGATCTGCCCCCACTGGCTCATCATGCGGTCGACGGCGGCGGTCATCTGTTCGAAATTGCGAACGTCCGCGCGGAGCTGCAGGGCCGATCCGCCGCCGTCTTCAATTTCGAGTTTAGTGACACTGAGCTCGCCCTGGCTGCGGCCAAGCAGACCGACGCGGGCTTTATTTTTCGCAAAGCCGATGGCTAGTCGCTTGCCAATTCCGCGTCCGGCGCCGGTAATCAGAACGTTGACTTCGTGCGGTGAACGCAAATCAGTATTCTATCTCCGGAATCGAATATGGGAAGAGGGGGCGGACAAATCGGACGCTGGGATACTGCGATTCAGCGCCGCGAGTAAGGGGGATGCATGAAACCGATGTGGAGCCCAGGACTTTGGTGGACGGAACGGGATTCGAACCCGCGACCCCCGCGATGCGAACGCGGTGCTCTCCCAACTGAGCTATCCGCCCACTCGGGCTCAACTTCTACAATATAACAAATGGCTTCCACTGCTCCCGATTCCGCTTCCGCGCACCTCGAAATCACCCGGAAAATGCGGGAGGAATGGGACCAGCGCGCCCGCGAAAACGCTCGCCACTACGTCGCTACAGGCCGCACGGAATGGAGCGACGAGGAGTACTTCGAATCCGGCCGCGAGAACGTGCGGCGCGAGATCCTCACGGACATGACGAACATCTGCCAGGGCAAAGATCCGAAGCAGATGAAGGTGCTTGAAATCGGCTGCGGGTCGGGACGCATCACGCGCGCGCTGGCGGAGCTCTTCGGCGAAGTCTACGCGGTCGATATCAGCGGCGAGATGATCCGCCAGGCGAAGGAATCTCTGGCTGATATGCCAAACGCGCACGTTTTCCAGAACAATGGCTCAGACCTCTCGGTGCTGGGCGATATTCAGGTGGATTTCGCGTTCTCGTATATCGTGTTTCAGCACATCCCGAGCCGTGAGGTGATCCGGAACTACGTTCGCGACGTGAACCGTCTGCTGCGCCCCGGCGGGTTGTTCAAATTCCAGGTGCAGGGCTGGTGCGATATGCCAGCGGAGACCGATGACACCTGGCTTGGTGTGCCGTTCTCCGATGAAGACGCCGTCACCATGGCGGAAGAATGCGGGTTCGAACCGCGGTACCGCCATGGCGCCGGATCTCAGTACTTCTGGTTGTGGTACTTCAAGCGTCCCTGAAAAACCGGGCGACGCTCATTTGGGATGATCGGCCTGCGATGCCGCACGGCGCCTGGCCCAATACTGCTTCATTCTGATCGACACGCTTCTGCGCGCCGATGCGTCCATTCGTTTCCGGCCCCGCTTTTGGGGTTTCCTGACCGGAGGCCCCTCTTCGCTCATCGTTTCCAGCGATTCGATGATGCGATTCACGCGGTCCCGCTCCGCGAGCAGTTCGCTGATAATCCGGTACAGATCCATTTTCCCTCGCCCCACCTCCGTACAATCTAACGGCAACGTAAAAGCATCAAGCCGTCATCGTACAAGAAATGGAGTGTGCATTACAAATCTATATCCGAAATATTGCGCGACCGCCCAGGAAATAATCGCGATTATCGCGAGAACGACTAGTACCCAGGTGAGGAACTTCACCCAGGGGAATTTCTTGTTTTCGCGCTTCAGAACGAGAAGATAGCTCGCGAACACGCCCAGATAGAAGAGCACAATCATCGGCGTGGCGAACAGCGTGAGATTGAATACATCTCCCGTGGGCGTGATGACCGCGGCGAGGACGACGATCGTCATGATCGCGTAGCGGCTGTGTTTCAGAAGGAAACGTGGGCTGACGATACGAATCAGTGTCAGCAGGAACAGCAGGACGGGTATCTCGAAGACGATGCCAACCGCGAGCATCACGTCGACGAACAGATCGTAATATTCAGTGACACTGACGGTTGGATGAATGCCATGACCGAGGCCAAGACCCAGGAGAAATACCAGACCAAACCGGAAGATTACAAAATAAGCGAAGATGCCGCCGGCGATGAACAGCCCGGCGCTCGAGGCGACAAACGGAACCGCCCACCGGCGCTCGTGCTTATACAGACCCGGCGCGATGAATGCCCAGACCTGATAGAGAATCCACGGCGATGCAAGGAAGATAGCCGCCAGCAGCGGCAGCTTCATCCAAATGATCTGAAACACGTCCATCGGAGCGATCTGGCTGAGCTCCGGCGGAACAACGTGCAGTTCTTTGAGAGCGGTAGTGGCGGGACCTTCCACGATGTCCCACATCTGGTTCCGGAAGATGAGGGCGAAGCAGAAAGCCGCGGCCAGGCCGTAGACGATCATCAGGAGGCGATGGCGGAGTTCGTCCAGATGATCGAAGAAGCTCATCCGGACCATACCTTCTTCTTCGTCCTGGTCCGGTTTAGGGAGGTTCGGAGTGGAGCCTCCGAAGATATTGGTCAGGCGGCCGAGCAGAGACTGCTCATCCGGCGGCGTCGATGACATGCGGGTTGATTAAGTGTGAACCGGCTCCTGGCCTGGTTCGGTGTGCACAGGCGGCAGAGATTCAGCGCTCTCGGCATGACCAGCCTCAGCGTGCTCCGCTTCGTACACGTGTCCGTGGGGGACGGAATCCGCCGCGGCCTCTATCTGTAGCGGCCCGGGGACATGCTCGACGCCCTCAGTTGCGGATGCATCGGCTTCATGATTTGTAGTGTCATAGGTAGCGCCGCCGTCGTAATAGGAATGATCTTCTTCCGGGTTGTAGTCGTCGTAGTTATACGACTGTGACTGCGCCAGGTAGTTGGTGGAAACAATTTCCTTTACGCCGGATTCGCGCTCCAGGTTTGCCATTTCGCGGTGAAACGTGCTCTTCAGGTCGTTCTGAGCACGGCGGAACTCGGCCATCGCTTTACCGATCGTTTTGGCGATTTTGGGAAGCTCCTTCGGCCCAAAAAGCAGCAGCGCGAGCAGGACAACTGCAACCATCTCGCCGCCGCCAATATTGAACATGCCTTTATTGTAAGCCACTACGGCGGCAAAGTCGCGCGTCAGGCCTGTGGCTTGATGGGGCGGAACCCGTTTTCCTGCATGATGGAAAGGGCGCGCTCGCGGATCTCGGGATCGACATAAAAGAACGCGCCGATGCGGGCCGACCGGAAGATGATGCCGCCCTGGTAGGAGTCCGGTTCGACATCGTACTCGATGCCGGCGGTTTGGAAGACTTCTTCGAGCTTCTGCGCGTCTGCCAGCGTGCGCGCGACGTAGATGGGCTGTTCGCCTTCCATTCCTTACCACCCGAAACGCCGGGTTTTCTTCTGTCCGGTCTCGCCCACCGCATGCTCGACTCGCATTTCGACTGCCATTAATGCAAGATCGCGATCGTCACCCGCGGGCGACCATTTCCTCGAAGGCTCGAAGAGAATTTCGAGATCGAAGGACTTGCCTGCATCGCGGGCGAATTCGGCTTTCACTTCGCTGTTGCCGGCGGGAAGGGCCTGCGAGCTGACTTCCTGACTATCGATGACAATGCGGACCTGCCCGCCGCCCGCTTCTTCCGGGCGAAACGCATTCAGGGTGAAGCCGCTGACGGGGCGGGTCGGGCGCAGGCGGGTTCTGAGACGCGATGAGATCCAGCCATCGCCGAAGGCTCCCGATGTGTCGCCTTCCTGGATGGCATAACCGGTGATGGGGAGGCGGACCCTGGCTTCGAGGATCTTCACGTAGCGGCCCAGAGTGTCGATGGAACGGTTCTTGTCCATTTCCATCTTCTGGTAGAGCTCGATCCAGCGGTCGCGCCGAACCAGCAGGGATTTCAGATCGGCGACCTCCTCCGCGGTGAGCGTGTGGCCTGCCGTCATCTGCGGCGGCAGCGGCCGCTGGACGTAGAACGTGCCGTGCGAGGGCGCGATCTCTTCGGCAGGGCGGTCTCTCGTGTAGAGATAAATCGAAATCGACTTGCGGGAACGATGGCGCTCTGATTCTGGCAGGTTGATCTTCGGAAATCCGTGCCAGGAAATTTCGTTCGTTTCGAACATGACCGCGCGGTTGAACAGCGGGTCGAAAGCGCGGATCTGATTTTCATCCGGCAGGCGCGGATTGGAATGAATCTCGATTGCCCCGCCCCATTCGGTTTTCCAGTCCTTGTTGAGGTAGACGATCAGGTTCAGTCGCCGGTGGAGCGAATGGTCTTCCACATAGTTGAAATCGATGTGGGGGTCGAGCTCCTGGCCATGGCGGTTTTCGTGCGTGCCGCCGCCGAACATTTTGGGATCGAGCAGCAGGTCCGGGATGTCGGAGACGCGCGACATGAACTCCAGAAATGGCTTCGAGGAAATGAAGTCGTAGAGCTCCCGATACGCCGGGCTGATCTCGCGGACCTTCGTGTTGACCGACTTGCCGCCGGTGGTGCCGCCTTCGTTAATGGCGAGCTTCTGGTCGAAGCTGGGGAATTCGGCGAGGAGGCGCTCGGCGAAATCCGTCGCGAAGAAATTTTCGATGGAGATGTGGCGGAACGGCTTCGCGGTGGTGAAAGCGGCGCGAAGGGAATCGGCCTGCCCGGGAAGTTCCGGTGAAAGCTGATCGAGTTCGTGCGCGGTATGCATTTTGATGAGAAAAAAGCGTCCGACAGCAAACTATAACAGACAGTGTCCTTAGCTACCGCATCCCATACCCCACTGACGAATGAAGAAGAGCTCTACTGGCTCGCCCTGCGCATGACGCCGGGGCTGGGCGCCCGGCGGTCCGGACTGCTGCTGAGCCGTTTCGGCGGCGTGCGCAGCATTTTCCACGCGACCGAAGCGGAGCTGGAGAACGCCGGGGTACCCGGGGCGCTGGCGCGGTCGATCGCCAGCGGCTGCAGTTTTGAAGACGCCGCCGCCCAGCAGCAGAAGGTCCGGGACGCGGGGGCGGCCCTCGTCACGCTGGGCGACGGGCGCTATCCGGAGCTGCTCCGCGGGATCTTCGATCCGCCGCCGGTGCTGTTCTGCCGGGGGCGGATCGATCTGCTGGGAGCGGTCAATTTGGGGGTGGTGGGGACGCGGCATCCGACTCCCTACGGCGTCGCCGCGACCGAGCGGCTGGCCGGCGATCTGGCGCGGGCTGGGGTCACGGTGGTCTCGGGCATGGCGCGGGGGATCGACACGGCGGCCCATAAGGCGGCGCTGTCCGTGGAAGGGACTACGATCGCAGTTCTTGGGTGTGGGGCGGATATCGTCTACCCGTCCGAAAACCGCAAGCTGTCAGCCGAAATCGCGGCAAAGGGGCTGATTGTTTCGGAGTTCCCGATGGGATCGACGGCCTTCCCCCAGAACTTCCCTATCCGGAACCGGATCATCAGCGGGCTGAGCGTCGGGCTGCTGGTGACGGAGGGGGCGCAGTACAGCGGGTCCTCGATCACAGCCCGGCTGGCGATCGACCAGGGGCGGGAGGTTTTTTCCGTGCCGGGGAACATCACGTCCAAAATGAGCTGGGGGCCGAACCTGCTCATCAAACAGGGGGCGAAACTGGTGCAGGACTGGAACGATGTGGTGGCGGACTTACCGCTGGTGGCCCGGCAGAGACTGATTGAAGCTGGAAGGCAACGCCTTATGAATCAGGGACTTGGCTCCGCCGTTGCAACTTCGGACGCCCCTGGAGCATCAGATGCTGCAGACCCCGCTCAGAGGATCCACCGCGTGGTGCTTCGGCAATTAAAGGTAGACGAAGCGGTCCATCTGGACAAGCTGGTGGAGACCTGCGAGGAGGTTTCTCCGTCTGAGATTATCGCCTCTCTGTTCGAGATGGAGATTCAGGGTCTGGTGAAGCAACTGCCGGGTCGTAACTTTATTAAGGTGTGGTAGCCCAAGGCGGGCAGCGACAGCGGTGGTTTATGCTGAAAAAGCAATTTTATGGCAAAAGCTCTGGTCATCGTCGAGTCGCCCGCGAAGGCGAAGACGATTAATAAGTATCTCGGGAAGAACTTCGTTGTTAAAGCCTCCATCGGTCAT
>CAZPZE010000106.1:0-4250 GCA_964590625.1 uncultured Solibacteraceae bacterium | reverse complement strand
TGCGCGATCACGCGAACGCGCGATTCGAACTTGAGCGCGCCCTTAATGCCCTGGGCGTCACCATTGACGCCGGACATGATGAGAGTGCCGGGTTCAGCCGCGGTTACGGTTGCTTTCTGCGGAGTATCCATTCCCGCAGTGAAGGTGATCTTGCCGGGCTGGCTCGCCGTGAGACGAACCGCGATCACCTGATCGACCGGGCTCGAAAGTATTTCACGCGTGTACTGCACACCGCCCGCGGTGTATTGCACCTGCGCGATAGCGGTATCGAGATCAAGATCGCGGCGATAGTTTTCAACGGACGCCACAGCCGGAAAGGTGAGCTCCAGATTGCCAACCGTTTCATAGGGCATCTCACGCAGCGGTTTCGCCAGAACCTTGTCAGTGACGAGCTTCGCGCCTTCGGCATACTTGCCTTCAAAAAGCAGCTTTCGGACTTCCGGCAGCGCAGCCTTCGCGTCCGGATTCACGTTGTCATAGGGTCCGCCCGCGTAGAGCGTGTCTTCATTGAGTTGCAGTCGCTCGTTCACGACGCCGCCGAAGACCATCGCGCCCAGGCGTCCGTTGCCGACCGGCAGGGCCTTGTCCCATTCGGCGGTAGCAGCAGCGGCGGCGCCTCGGCCGGCGGGGAGCGCGTAAGGATGATCCGCGGCGGGCTGCCGATACCAGAGAGTGAGCGCACCCGCGGGCGGCGGAGCTTCACCGGTGTAGCTGACGGCAGGCGCCGCGGGATTCTGCGCGTGCACCAGAAGCGCGGTCAGCGCGACGGCGGCCACCGAAACAAATGCGGCTGTTCTCACAACGGACATGATCGTCTCCTTCAGGATGGCGGAAGCGAATCCAGTTTATCGCGCGAATCGTAATATGCTTTGAACTATGGCTCCACAAGTCACTCCCGAAAATGCTCCCAATCCTGGTCTGGTCATGGAACTTCTGCAGTCGTATCAGCGCACCTGGGCGCTGAAGGCCGCTGTGGAACTCGATCTCTTCCGCGCCATCGGCGAGAGCGGCGGCGATCTCGCTTCGATAGCGAAGCATTGCGCCGCGTCGGAACGCGGCACGCGCATCCTCTGCGACTACCTGGTGATCCAGGGTTTACTGACGAAAGAAAACGGGCGCTACGGCCTGAATCCGACAAGCGCGACGTTCCTTGATTCGCGGTCGCCTGCGTGTATGGGGCCGATCGCGACGTTCCTGGCCAATCCGATGATGACCGGCGCGTTTCATGACCTGGCGACGGTCGTACGGAACGGCCGTACTTCGCTGCCGGGCGAGGGTTCCGTAGAGCCGGAGAATCCGCTCTGGGTGCAGTTCGCGGAATCGATGACACCGATGATGGGGCCGGAAGCGGCGCCGCTGGCGGATCTCGTGCTGCAGGCGAAAAATGGACCGATGAAGGTGCTCGATATCGCCGCGGGTCACGGACTGTTCGGCATCGCGGTGGCGCAGAAAAATCCGCAGGCGCGGGTTGTGGCGCTGGACTGGCCGGCGGTGCTGCAGGTGGCGAAGAGGAATGCAGGCAATGCCGGCGTGCTGGATCGCTACGAACTGCTGCCGGGCAGCGCGTTCGATGTGAACTACGGCGGCCCGTATGATGCCGTGCTGCTGACCAATTTCCTGCATCACTTCGATCACGTCACCAATGTCGCGCTGCTGAAGAAGGTGCACGCTGCGATGAATCCCGGCGGCGTTGCCGCTACGCTCGAATTCGTCCCGAATGATGACCGGGTGTCTCCTCCGATGCCGGCCAGCTTCGCGCTGACCATGCTGGGATCCACCGCTTCCGGCGACGCGTACACGCTGAAGGAACTCACCGCGATGTACGAAGCGGCCGGATTCCACAACGTGACGGGGCACCCGCTTCCAATGGGTCCGCAGACGGTTGTGCTCGGCCGCACCTGAGATAATCAGGCAGTGAAAAGGTTGCGGGAACTGGCGCTGGCGCTGGCCGCGACAGCTGCTCTGGCGCGAGGCCAATCGTCTCAGGCGACCATTCAGAGCGCTCGCGCGGCGGCGGAACGCGGCGTGGCGGCGGCGCAGGTCTACATGGGCGAATGCTATCGCGATGGCGACGGCGTCCCTCAGGATTACAAGGAAGCGGCGCGATGGTTCCGGCTGGCGGCGGAACAGGGCGACGCCAACGCCCAATTCAATCTGGGCTACCTGCTCTACAGCGGGCAGGGCGTGCCGCAGGATCATGCCCAAGCGGCCCAGTGGTATCTCAAAGCCGCCCGGCAGGGGCTCGATTCCGCGCAGACGAATCTGGCGTACGCCTATTACACCGGCGACGGCGTTCCGAAAGATCTGAAGGAAGCGGTGCGCTGGTATCAGGCCGCGGCCGATAAGGGGAATGCGGTGGCGGAGGTCGCGCTCGGCGACAGCTATCACAACGGCGAAGGCGTGATGCACGATTTCGATGCGGCCGTGAAGTGGTATCGCAAAGCGGCCGACCAGGGGAATGCCGTCGCGCAGTTCCACATGGGCGATGCGTATCGGACCGGCGAGGGCGTGAAGGCCGATAACACCGAGGCGGCGCGCTGGTTCAGGCTCTCGGCGGATCAGGGATACGTGACTTCAGAAGCGTTCCTCGGGCTGATGTATCTCGATGGTATCGGCGTGCCGCAGGATTTGAAAGAAGCGGTGCGCCTGTTCAAGCTCGCCGCGGCGCAGGGACATGGCGTCGCGATGTTTAATCTGGCGGATTGTTACCGGCTGGGCCAGGGGGTGGAGCGCAATCCGCAGGAAGCGCTGCGGCTCTATCGCTTTCTCGCGGAGCATGGCGACTATTCGGCTGAGAACAATGTTGGGGTGGCCTATCGCGACGGCGATGGCGTGGCGGCGGATCCCGTGGAGGCGGTGAAGTGGTTCCGGATGTCGGCGGATAAAGGCTATGCGGCGGCGCAGGATAATCTGGGCGCGGCGTATCGCGACGGCATCGGTGTGACGCAGGATTACAAGCAGGCGATGGAGTTGTTCCGCAAGGCGTCGGATCAGCTTTATGGCGCGGCGTCTTTCAATCTCGGCAGCATGTATGAGGCTGGGCAGGGAGTGCCGAAGTCGATTACCGAAGCCGCGAAGTGGTATCGAACGGGCGCGGATCAGGGCGATATGACGGCGCAGCTGAAGATCGGAAAAATGCTGGCCGCGGGTCAGGGAGTGGCGAAGGATCCGGTGCAGGCCTGGGAGTGGCTGGATCTGGCTTCGGCCACCGAGAAGGAAGCAGGGCCGCTGCGCGACAGCGTGGCGCGCGGGATGACGCCCGCGCAGCTCGCGAAGGCGCGCGAACTCGAAGCGAAGTGGAAGCAGGACCAGATCGATAACAGGCCGGTGGGGTTGTTCGGGCAATGATGCCGAAGCGGTCGGGCGGTGACTGGCTGCTGGAGGGAATTGCCGCGGCGGCCGTGATCGCTGCCTCGGCGGAGATCGCAATGCAGTGGAACGCGCTGCCCGCGAAGATTCCGGTGCATTTCGGAATTCATGGTGAAGCGAATGGCTGGGGCGGGCGGAACAGTTTGATCATGCTGCTGGGCGCGACGGTTGTGATGTTCGTGCTCCTCACGATTGCGGAAACGCAGCAGCGGCTGGTCAATATTCCTGTGCGCGTGAATCGGGATGCGCCGGAGGCGAAGCGGCTGATCCGGAGTCTGGCGATCACGCTCAAGGCGGTGCTGGCGGCGGGATTTTTCTGGATCACGCACGTGACGATCGCGATCGCGATGGGAGAGCGGAGCGGGATGGGACGCGTTTTTCTGCCGGTATTTCTGATCGCAGTGTTCGTGCCGGTGGTCTATTACATTGTTCGCCTGAAGAAGTTGTAGGGCGGCGCTTCGGCGCTGCGTCCAGTCGCCGGCCTTCCGGCCGGCGCGGACCCTGGACGATTGTGGACGCACCGCGCCGGCCAGAAGGCCAGCGGCCGGGCCGAAGAAGCCGTGAATGAATCGGGCAGCCGGGCCGCAATCGGGGTGAGGCAGCCGTTTTCGATCATTTTGACCAGCCTGCAGTCGGTCGGTCTTGCTTTCCGTGGTGGATCTCGATCGGCGAGATCTCGTTAGGCCTGCTACTGACCCCTGCGGATTTTCAGGCCGCGTTGGCCGAAGTCAACCGCGGCAGCCAGCTCAGCCGAATCCACTGCTGCACGTTGTACGTGATGACTGCCCACAGGCTTTCTGTCGCGACCTTGGCGATGCCGCTCAGCCGGAACCGCCGCAGCTTGAGCTTTTCCTTGATCCAGGCGTTTGGGAACTCCGCCA
>CAZPZE010000105.1:0-4244 GCA_964590625.1 uncultured Solibacteraceae bacterium | reverse complement strand
GCGACCGTCATCGGCACCGCAGGCTCGGACGAAAAGGCCGCCATCGCCAAACAAGCCGGCGCGGACGAAGTGATCGTCTACACGCGCCAGGATTTCGTCGCCGAAACGAAGCGCATCACGGACGGCCGCGGCGTCGATGTCATCTACGATTCCGTCGGCAAGACGACCTTCCTGCCCGGCCTCGACGTGATTCGCCAGCGCGGCATGATGGTGCTGTTCGGACAATCGAGCGGGCCGGTGGGTCAGATCGATCCCGGCATCCTGAACGCGAAGGGCTCGCTCTACCTCACGCGCCCCAGCCTCGCGCACTACGCGACAGACCGCAAAGAGCTCGAATGGCGATCGAGCGACGTGCTCAACTGGATTGCCGAAGGCAAACTGAAGCTGCGCATCGACCGCACCTATCCCCTCGCGAAAGCCGCCGACGCGCATCGTGATCTGGAAGGGCGGAAAACCGCCGGCAAACTCATTCTGGTGCCCTGATGCCCCGTCTCACATCCGAACAAAAACGCCGCCTTCAGGCCGCCCAGCACGTGCAGGAGCTCAAGCTCGACGCGCTGCTCATCACGAACCTGATCAACGTTCGCTATCTGACCGGCTTCACCGGCAGCAACGGCAACCTGCTGCTCTATCGCGATGGGCGCGCGCTGCTGTTCACCGATCCGCGCTACACCGTGCAATCGAAGCAGCAGGTGAATTGCCTCGTTCGCATCGCGAAGGGGCCGCTGACGAAGGTGATCGTGGAAGAAATCGCGCGCAGACGCGTCGGCCGTCTGGGATTCGAGCCGGAAAACATCAACCTCGCGCGCTACGAAGGATTCACCAAAGCCCTGCCCGCGCGCACAAAGCTGATCGCCGCGCCGGAAGGTCTCATCGGCAAGCTGCGCATGGTGAAGGACGCCGGCGAGATCGCGGAAATTCGCCACTCTGTCGATCTGAATTCGCGCGCGCTCGAACGCGCGCTGCGCCGCCTCAAGGTTGGCATGACGGAATCCGAGCTCGCCGCGGAGATCGATTACCAGAGCCGCAGGCTCGGCGCGAGCGGCCCGGCGTTCGATACGATCGTCGCCGCCGGAAAGCGCGCTGCCCTGCCCCACGCGCGGCCGGGCAGGACGAAGATCGGCCCCGGCATGCTGCTGATCGACATGGGCGCATTCTCGAACGGCTACGCAAGCGATATGACCCGCATGGTTCATGTGGGGCCGGCCGGCGCGAAATACCGGAAGGCGTACACGGCCGTTCTCGAAGCGCAACTCGCGGCCATCGCGGCGGTGAAGCCTGGCGCAACCGCGGATTCGGTCGATCGCGCCGCGCGCCGCACTCTCAAACAGTTCGACCTCGAACGCGCGTTCATCCATTCCACCGGCCACGGCCTGGGACTCGAAATTCACGAACCGCCGCGCCTCGGCCGAACCGATGAGACCCCGCTCGAAACCGGCATGGCGATCACGATCGAGCCCGGCGTCTATCTGGAGGGCTGGGGCGGCATCCGCATCGAAGATACCGTGCTCGTCACGAAAACCGGGTGCGAGATTCTGACGCCAACCCCGAAGGACCTGGTTGAAATCGAGGGCTAGCCTCCAGTACCCCCCAGTACCAAAGATCCTTTGACACCTATTGCCCTAAGGTGCCAGACTGGACTTTTACCAGTTAAAAAAGAGTCCCGGAGGACCTTTGAAAATCGCTGTTCGTCTCGCCGCGACGGGTATTGCGGCGCTGGCGCTGACTGCCCAGGCGGCGGTTATGACGCCTGCTAACGATCCATTCGCCGGCATCGGAGCCCAGTGGTCTGTGGATACCTCGAGTGCGCTTTCCGTCGACGCCGACAGTAGCAGCCAGGCCATCACGAAAGCCGACAGTTTCACGCCGGAGCCCGCAACGCTTGGCCTGATCGGCGCCGGACTCACCATGATCGGCCTGCTGCGCCGTCGCCGCCGCAAGCAGTAATCCATCAGAGCTTCAGCTCGCGCTCGATCCCCTCGCAGAGAATGTGACCGAGCAGCGAATGCATTTCCTGAATGCGTGCCGTGACTGTGCTAGGCACCGCGATCAGCAAATCCGTCGCGTTCTTCAGCGCGCCACCCGATTGTCCGGTAAACGCCGCGGTGAAAATGCCGCGCTTTTTCGCCTCCTGAACCGCGGCCACAACATTGGCGCTGTTGCCCGAAGTGGAAAGCCCGATCGCCACATCGCCCGCCGCGCCGATTGCTTCAATCTGGCGCGCGAAAACGCGCTCGAATCCGAAATCGTTCGCGCACGCCGTGGCTTCCGCAATGCTCGATCCGAGCGCCAAACCCGCCAGCGCGCGGCGTGTCTTCACGAAGCGCACGGAGAGTTCGGCCGCCAGATGCTGCGCGTCGGAAGCGCTGCCGCCATTGCCGAAAAACAGAATTTTCCCGCCGGCCGCGAGGCTTTCGGACACTTTCGCAATCAGCCGTTCCAGCGGCTCCGAACAGTTTTCCCGCGTTTTGGCCAGAACTTCGGCATGCTCGTCGAACGAGTTCCGGTGCATGAGGCCAATGTTAACAATCGTTCCCCCGCAGATGTTGTGTCAAACTGTTGGACAGCGAGGAATCTATCCCAGCGGCGCGTAAAACCGAGTCTCCGAACGATCTGACGGGCAATATTTCCCGCCGGAATCTCATCCAGCTTCTCAGCGCCGGCGCCCTGTATTCTCTGCGTGCGCGGGCCCAGACTCAGACGCCGCAGCCGCCCGCCGCAACCGAATCCGACCCGCTCCGCACTCTGCGAGCAGCCCATCCGCGACTGCTCCTGTTTGAAGCCGATTTCGACCGCCTGCGTTTTCTGATCCACGAGAACACGCTCTCGAAGCGCGTGTACAGCGATCTTGAAAAGGAATGCGACCGCATCCTTTCCATCCCGCCGGTCGAGTACAAATTCACCGGGCCGCGCCTGCAGGCGCAGACACGCCGCGCGATCGATCGCATTGCCGCGCTCGGCGTGATGTACGGCATTTCGGGACGCGACCCGTGGCTGCACCGCGCCATGCTCGAAATGAACGCGGCGGCCGCTTTCAAAGACTGGAATCCCTCGCGGCTGATCGATACCGCCGAGATGACGTGCGCGTTCGCGATCGGCTACGACTGGCTCTACAGCGCGCTTACGCCCGAGGAGCGCACCACGATTCGCGAGGCCATCGTCACGAAATCGCTCGACGTCGTTCTGCCCGTTTATCAGAAGCCGATGCCGTGGACCGGCAACCGTCCGCCGCACTGGAATCCGGTGTGTAATGCCGGATTCGCCATGGGCGCGCTCGCGGTGGCCGATGAAGTTCCGGATAAAAGCGCGGCAATTCTGCGCGGCATCATCGAATCGGCGCCGCACGGTATGCAGAATTTCGGCCCGGAAGGCGCGTGGCCCGAGGGCCCGGCCAATTCCGAATATGCCCTGCGTTACGCGTGCATGCTCTGCAGCGCGCTCACAACGGCGCTTGGCTCCGATAGTGGAATCAGCGCCACCCGCGGCTTCGACCGCGCCGGACGCTTTCACGCCTACACGACCGGACCCGCCCTGCGCGGTTCTCCGTCGGATGATTCCGGCGCGACGCCTGAGCTGTTCTGGCTGGCGAAGCGTTTCAACAGCCCGGGGCTGGCCTGGATGGAAGAACGGCTGCTCGATCACGGGCAGCGACCCGATCCGCTCGACCTTGGCTGGTTCGAGCGCGACGTGCGCCCGCAGCAGCCGTCGGCGTGGCCTCTGGACGCGGCCTTTCATAGCGTACAGACCGCATGCTTCCGAAGCTCGTGGGATGACGCGAACGCGTTGTTCTTCGCCATCAAGGGCGGCGACAATAAGAGCCCGCGCGGACGCCTGGATCTCGGCAGCTTTGTGCTCGAAGTCGGCGGTGTGCGCTGGGCGCTCGATCCCGATCTGGGCGACGGGCCCTCCGCCATCGCAGCCCAGCAGACGCTTCCGGCCGCGTGGTTAACGCGCACCGAAGCGCATAATACGCTTCTCATCGATAACGAAAATCAGGATGCGCGCGCGGAAGCCGCCATCGTCCACCAGGAATTCGGGAATGATCTGAGCTGGGTCCAGATCGATCTTTCGAAAACGAACGGCCCGAAGCTGAAGCAGTGGACGCGCCGCGCCGGACTGGTGCAGCGGCAGGCAGTACTGATCGAAGACATTATTCATGCGCCGCAACCGATCGAAGTTGTGTGGGGCATGCTGACGGAGGCCGATATTTCGCTGAACGGCACCTCGGCATCGCTGAAGAAAGG
>CAZPZE010000104.1:0-1512 GCA_964590625.1 uncultured Solibacteraceae bacterium | reverse complement strand
TCAATGATGCGTGGGCCCCCCGCGCCGGCAGCCTGCGCGAAAAGCGAATGGGGTAATGCGGGCATGAGGCTCGCGGGCCCCGCCGCTTTCATGAAAGATCGCCGATTGAATCGAGCCATAAGAGTTCAGTCTCCCGAAATAGTTCCGAAACCGAACAATATCGTATCGCAGGAGGAAGGCGCGGGCGGCGGATGCCGCGGTGTCGAGCTACTGGATCGTGCTGGCGCCTTCGACTCCGAAGGATTCGAGCGGCACGTTGCGATTGACGTGGTTATCGAGGTTGATGACGTAGGTCGAGGGGTCTTCGATGAGGACAGGCGAGTGCGTCGCGCAGATGATGCGGAAGCCGCGCTGGTCCACGAGTTCGCGCAGCATTTTCAGGATGCGGCGCTGGTTCGAAACCGAGAGAGCCATCTCCGGCTCGTCGAGCAGCAGCGTGGTGCCGGATTCGAGCGAGGGGAAATTTGTCCGGAACATGGCGAGCATCACCTGGCCGTGGCTGGCGAGCTGCAGGAATTCGAGCATCTCCGGCTGATCGCGGAACACCTCGAGCTGCATGCGCGGATTGTGCTGTTCGGCATCGAAGAGAAAGACGCTGCCGGGCTTCACGTCGCCACGGTCCAGCTTATAGATGTAGCCATCGGCGCGTTCGCCTTTGAGCGCGTATTGAATGGAATGCAGAAGTGTGGACTTGCCCGATCCGTTATCGCCCGTCAGCATGATCAGGGGATGCGAAAGATCCACGACCATGGGCATGTGGAAATTCAGATTGGCGAAAATCGGGTGCGACAGAATTTTCAGGTACATCGCACCCTCAGGATAGCAGCGGATCAGGACGCGGCCGACAGGAGTCCATTGCGAATGAGCAGCGCGTTCGGATCGGGATCGCGTCCCATGAAGCGGCGATAGAGTTCGGCGGGATCGTCGCTGTCGCCCTTCGAAAGAATGGTCTCGCGGAAAGCGCCGCCCGCTTCGCGGCTGAAGATGCCTTCCACGCGGAAGCGCGAGAACGCGTCGGCGTCGAGCACCTCGGCCCACTTGTAGGAATAGTAGCCCGCGCCGTAGCCCACGGGGCTCGCGAACAGATGCGTGAAGGCTGCGATCATGGCGTAGTCTTCCGGCAGCGGCGCCGGCGTGAACTGCTGCAGGATGTCGCGCGCGTAGCGGCAGACGTCGCCATCGCGCGCCGGGTCATATTCACGGTGGAGCTTCAGGTCGACGAATCCGAAGCCGAGCTGCCGCATCTGGCCATTGGCGCCGCGATAAGTCCGGGCTGCCACCATCTTGCGGAACAACTCTTCGGGAATGGGATCGCCGGTCTGGTAATGCCGCGCGAACATGTCGAGCGCTTCTCGTTCCCAGCACCAGTTCTCCATGATCTGGCTTGGCAGCTCGACGAAATCCCAGGCGACGGACGTGCCGGCAAGGCTCTTCACTTCCACGCGGCTGAGGACGTGATGGAGCAGGTGGCCGAATTCGTGGAAGATCGTCTCGACTTCGCGATGGGTCAGC
>CAZPZE010000103.1:0-3973 GCA_964590625.1 uncultured Solibacteraceae bacterium | reverse complement strand
TGATAGGTGGAATCGCCGAAGCGGGGGTCGGAACTGGTGCTCTTGACAAGCATCTGAAGATCGTTCGAGTACCAGCGCTCGCTGACGACATTGATGGGGCGGTCATTGCCGATTTTGCCGATGGGAATGGTTTCCGTGGTGCGCGTACCCTGGGAGAGAATGCCGTTGATCATCTGAGGCGGCAGACTTTCGACGGAGCCGTTGTTGCCGGAATCGACGCGCAGGATGGTGGGACCGCCGGCGGTTGAGACGCTGTAGGAAAATCCCGTTGCGCCACCACGTCCGCCGCGACCACCGCGACCGACCTCGCCTGCTGTCACAAACTCCACCTGCCCCGCTTCCTCATTCTGCGGATGAAACTGAGCGGATTCAACCGTTGTGGTTTTGCCCTGTGTGAGGACACGGTCTTCGCTGGTCTTCTTCTCGAGATTCGCGATCTGATTCTGAATCTCTTTCACCTGCGGGGATGCGTCCGTGTATTGTTTTTCCCGCTCCGCCAACTGCTTTTTCAGCGCATCCAGCTTGACCTTCGCTTCGTCTGACACGGGCGCAAAGAGGGCCCTCACGATGACCGTCGACTTCGACGCCGTCTTCGTCGCAGGATTCAGTTCCGCCCTGAACCCGGCGACCGGATCGTAGATCAGGATGTTCCCGCCGTTCCGTTCCACGCGGGTTCGCCCCTCTTCATCGCGAAAAATGCGATTCGTTTCCGTGGTCTCGATGTGCGTGCCGTCACCCAGGGTCTGCGATGACTTCCGTTCTTCCGTGGCCGAAAATGGCCGGCCGGTGACGACCGCATTGCCGATGGTCGAATAGCTGAACAGCTGAGGACCGGATGCCGTCACGAACTGGAAAGTGTTCGAGCCTTCCGGCATTCCCTGCGCATGGAGCGCGGCGGAAGCAATCATCGCGCCGGCAATCACAACCAATTCTCTTCTCATGATTCTTCTGACTCCTGATTAACGCGAACTCGTTAACGTAACCAACCGGACCGCGCGCGCACGCCCATCCTGGCCCAGCAATACATCCGTCCTCACCTGACTGGTCGGATCGGCGGTCCCGACCGGCAATCCCGCCGCGATCAGCGCCGCAACCGGCATATCCATCCGCACCACCTCAACGCGCTCACGCGGATCGAGCGGCGGCGTGTACGGGATCGCGATAAACGGCTGCTCCGGTTTCGGCGCGGGCTTCGGCCGCCGCTTCGGCGCCGGACGCGTCACCACTACCGGAGGAGACTGCACGGGGATCGACGCCTGCACCACAGCCACCGGCGGCGCGGGCACTGCATGCGCCTCGATCTTCTTCGGGGCCGGCGCATTCGTGAGCCACCAGGCCATCGCGAGCGAGGCTGCAATCGCTCCGCCAAGACCCGCGTAAATCCATCGACGCCGCGTGTTCCGGTGAACCGTGTTCAGCTCAGCCAGAATCGCCTGTCCCACCGAAGGCGGAGCGGAAACATCCGCCGCGCGCTGCGCCAGCGCTTCCATCGCCGCGCTCAGACGAACCTGCCGCTCGAGCTCCGCGCTGCATCGCGCGCAGATTTCCAGATGCGCCGCAAGCGCGGTGCGCAGCGCGGCATCCATCGGCCGGCTCCGCGCGCGATCCATCAGCGGACGTTCGAGCTCACGGCAACTCATGCCGGACATTGCTCCTCCTTTCGCCGTCGATCGAGCTTGCGCGCGAGCAGCGCGCGAGCCCTGTGCAGGCGCGACCGCACGGTTCCCACCGCAATTCCCATCGCGCCCGCCGCTTCTTCATAACTCTTCTCTTCCAGATCGCAATGCACGACCACTTCGCGATATTTTTCCGGCAGCGCCACAATCGCACGGCGCAGCGTTTCGGCGTCGGAATCCGCCGGGGAGCTCCGAGGCTCGGCCAGCGTGATCTCATCGAGCGGTGCCCAGCGCATCTCTTCGGCGCGCTTCCGGCGCAGAAATTTGCGCGCCACACCCGACAGAAACGCCCCGAGGCTGCCGCGCGCAGGATCGAAACTGCCGGTGTGAGCGATGAGCCAGATGAAAACATCCTGCGTCACGTCGGCGGCGCGTGTCTCGTCGGCCGTCATCGCCAGCGCAAACCGGAATACGGACGCCTGATGCGCGCGATACAAAATAGTGAACGCGTCGCGGTCACCCGCGCGGAATCGTTCGAGCAGCTCGGCGTCACGGTCCAGGCTCTCCATGCCTGCCCCTATTGCCGCGGGGGCGACGGCGGAGTTCCAAAAGATTTCGGCGATTGCGCTATCTGTGGCGCAGCCGGCTTTTTTGCCTGCCCTGCTCATCGAAATTGTCCGGAGCCAGCCAGCGCTCGAATTCCTGCCGGCGGGCGGGCCATTCGTAATCGAGCATCGCGTACCAGGCGGTATCGCGGCTGCGGCCCTTCACGATCATGTGCTGCCGGAACACGCCCTCAAACGAGAAGCCGAGGCGCTGCGCCGCGCGTTGCGAGGCCTCATTCAGCACGTTGCACTTCCATTCGTATCGGCGAAAACCGAGGTCTTCAAACGCGTGTTTCGCCATCAGATACATGGCTTCGGTGGCCGCCCGCGTGCGCTGGAAGGCGTGCAGATACACGATCGATCCCACTTCGATCACCCGTTGAGCAGTATCGATCCGCATGAACGTGGCGTGGCCTCCGGGCTGGCCCGTCGCCTTATCAATCAGGGTGAAATACAGCGGGTCTTCGGACGCGGCTTTTGCTTCGAGATAGGCATCGAACGACTCTCGCGACTCGAACGGACCGCTGCTCATGTAGCGCCACAGTTCGGCATTCTCCGCGCCCCCTGCGCCTTTCCACAATGCATCGCCATGGCGTACCGGATCGAGCGGCTCTACAGTCACAGAGGCGCCCACAAGCGTGATTTTCTCCGGCTTCTTCGCCGCTCCGCCGCTTACCGGCGGACCCTCCTGCTTCACTGCGTCGGTCATGTTTCCGATTCTATCTCGCGAAAATCGCGATACAATTTCAACCGAGAGGAGTCCAAAAGCCATGCGTGCGATTTCTCTGGTATTCACACTCGCCTGCGTTCCGGTTTTCGCGCAGCAGGCGGCGCCACAGCCCGAACCTCAACCGGCCCCGCAGCCGTCCTGGACGGCTCAGTTACCCGCGCACAGCAAGGCGATGCAGGATCTGCAGCGGCGGTTGTTCCCCAAACTGAATGGACAGCCGCTCGCGACGAGGCCAGGACCTCTTCTCGCGCGGATCAGGCCGGGTGGCACGTGCTCGATCCCGCTGCTGAATGCCGGTCCGGCGGGCACTCCCGTGCCGATGCCGAAACTCACGCCGCCCAAAGGACCGATCGACAGGATCACGCCGAACAACGTGCCGGCGCCTGCGTGTCCGGCATTCCAGGGTCATGTGGGAGCACCGGCGCCCGCGCTGCCGCCGCCCGCGGGGCCGCCTCCGGGAACGCCCGCACCGCGTAAGCAATAATGCGGGATTGAAGCATCTCGAAAGCTTATCGCTCGAAGCGCTCGCCGCGGCGCTGCGTCATCTCGACGCGGGCTTTGCGGATCTGCCCGAATTCACGGAGTCCGCACCGGGTCTGGATCGCATGGATTCCGTGCTGCGCGAAACCGCCGAGCGTCTTCGCGACAACTATCCGTACTTTCATCCGCTCTACGCCGGGCAGATGCTGAAGCCGCCGCATCCGCTCGCGCGCGCTGCGTACGCGCTGGCGATGTGGATCAATCCGAATAATCATGCGCTCGACGGCGGCCGCGCAAGCTCAGCGATGGAGAAGGAGGCGGTAGCGCAGATCGCGGCGCTGTTCGGATGGAAGGAATTCCTCGGCCATCTGACCGGCGGCGGCACGATGGCGAATCTGGAAGCGCTTTGGGTCTCCGGACAGTTGAAGCCGGGGCGGACGATCGTTGCGTCTTCCGCCGCGCATTACACGCATGAACGGATCAGCGGCGTTCTGAAGCTGCCGTTCGAATCGATTGCGATCGACAATCGCGGCCGCATGGAT
>CAZPZE010000102.1:0-4329 GCA_964590625.1 uncultured Solibacteraceae bacterium | reverse complement strand
GTGCTGAAGATCGGGCTGTTTCCGGATCGGGAGAAGCTGGTGGCGCGCCTGGAAGCGCGGGTGGAGGCGATGTTCGCGGCGGGGCTGGTGGCGGAAGTGGAGGGGATTCTCGCGCGCGGCGTGCCGGAGAGCGTGAAGCCGTTTGAATCGATTGGGTATAAGCAGGCGCTGCAGGTGGTGCGCGGGGAATTGTCGGTGAAGGATGCGATTTTTTACGCGAAGCGTGATACCCGGCAGTATGCGAAGCGCCAGATGACCTGGTTCCGGCAGGAGCGGGGGCTGGAGGTGGTGCGGGGGTTTGGGGATGAGGCGAGGGTGGTGGACTGGACGATGGGGCGGGTAGGGGAATTTCTGGAGAGAGCAGAATAACGGATAATGATAAGCATGTCGGCAGCCACTGCGATTTCGGTCAGCGAGTATCTTAATACCAGCTACCGTCCGGACTGCGACTATGTCGACGGTGAACTGCTGGAGCGGAACGTGGGTGAGTGGGATCATAGCCGGCTGCAGATGCTGTTAAGCCGGTTCCTTTCTAATCGGGAGAAGCAATGGGACATCGTTGTGGTTCCCGAACAGCGGGTTCAGGTCGGCCCGACGCGTTTTCGCGTCCCTGATATAACGGTCATCGCGGGCGCTCCTGACGGACAGATCATCCGCAAGCCGCCGTTTCTCTGTGTCGAGATTCTCTCGCCGCGCGATCGTCTGGTGGAGATGCAGGAGCGCGTGAACGACTATCTTGCGTTCGGCGTGAAGTATGTGTGGGTAATCAATCCGAAGACGCGCCAGACCTATATCCACACGCCCGATGGACTGCAGGAATCGCGGGACGGGGTGCTGGCGACTCAGAGCCCGGATATCCGGGTTAATCTGAGCGAACTCGAATAACGTGCGGGTTCCGAGAGGGAGAGACTAACCCCACCAGGTTTCGCCCGGAGCCAGGTGCGCTTTTGCGACATCCGGATTCAGTTCCACGCCGTAGCCCGGCTTATCTTCGATCGTGAAGTAGCCGTCCTTCCAGAACGGGCCTTCGTGCACGACGAGATCCGGCCACCAGTCCACCCAGTTCGCCAGCTCGTGAATCCGGAAATCGCGCATGGCTGATGCTGCGTGGCATGACGCGATCGTGCCGATCGGGCTCGCCGGATTGTGGCACGCGGTCCAGATGTAGTACATCTCGGCGTGATCGGAAATTTCCTTCGATTCGAGCAGCCCGCCGGATTTCGGAACGTCGATGTGGACACCCGAACAGGCCTGCTCTTCGATCAGCCGGCGGAAGCCCTGGCGCCCATAGAGATTTTCGCCGGTGCAGACCGGCACGTTGATCGAATGCGTCACGCGCGCCATGGCTTCGATGTTTTCCGGCGGAACCGGATCTTCGAGCCACATGGGATGGATCGATTCGAGTTCGCGCCCGAGGCGAATCACATCCTGCGTGTCATAGCGCC
This sequence comes from uncultured Solibacteraceae bacterium, assembly GCA_964590625.1. Taxonomy (GTDB): domain Bacteria; phylum Acidobacteriota; class Terriglobia; order Bryobacterales; family Bryobacteraceae; genus BOG-234. The sequence goes on along the minus strand of CAZPZE010000102.1, from coordinate 2,884 downwards.
AGTGACATTCGATGGCCATATCGGTGTCTTTGCCAAGCGTGTCACGCACGGACTGCATCGTGGTCACGATGCGGCTGTAGTCCTTGTTCGTGAGCGCGCGCCCATACGGATCGTGGCCCACTTCTTTGAAATCGGGATCGGTTTTGGTGGGGATGCCATCGCCCTGAAATTTGAATGCGGTCCAGCCCCATTTTTCAGCCCGCGCCGCAAGCGCCATATCGCGCCATGATGCGGGATCGGTCACGACCGGCGGGGTCTGCAGGGTGCGGTAAAAACGGATGCGATCGCGATAGCGGCCACCCAGCAGATTACACACAGGCGTTTCGAGAATGCGGCCGCACAGATCCCACAGCGCGATCTCACTGCCGCTTGCCGCGGAAACGGTGACGCCCGCAATCGCGCCGGCGCCGGCACTCTGCATCAGCATCTTCGTGTAGAGCTTGTCGACGTTGAGGGGATCTTCGCCGACGACGATGTCGCGCATTTTATTGAGGACCAGATCCTTGACGCCCCAGCCCCAATACGCTTCGCCAATGCCGTAGAGCCCGGCATCGGTTTCCACTTTGATAAGGTTCCAGTCCCACGTGCCGCGCACGATCATGCACTTGACGTCGGTGATTTTGACCTTTTTCCGCAGGGCTGCGGCGCCTTTTGCAAAGGGCCCGGTGAACAACGCACCCGCGGCAGCCGTGACAGTGCCCTGCAGAAAATCACGTCGATTCATTCTGCGTACTATATCGCAGAAGCGAAATCTTCAGCTGTGCGCAGTGAGCGCTTCTTCGGTTTCGTGGCAGCCGAAGAGATGGCGCTTGCAGATGACGTCGCGGATTTCCGGCGGGACCATGTCATGCCACGAACTGTCGCCGCTCGTGATGCGCTTCAGCACGTCGCGCGAGAAAATGTGGAGCACGCTCGAATCGTAATTATCGAGCTGGCGGATGCTGCCGCCGCGCACGAGGTGATGGTAGAGTTCTTCCACCTTCGCAGGCATCTGCACATTGTCGACCTTCGTGAGATTCCCGCTCGCCGCGTCCAGCAACGGATAAGCGTAGATCCGCAGATCGCGCGTGAACAGCTTGCCGAATGCTTCGAGGATGCCGCCTTCCAGATCCGTGTAGAACTCTTCCCTGAACAGATCGATCAGGCTGGCGACGCCCATGGTGAGCGCGATCGGCTCCGCGGTGTAGCGGCGAATCCAGGCGGCGAGCCGGTAATATTCGAAATAGTCCGAAATCAGCACCGTCTTGCCCGCGGCGGAGAGCATGTCGACTCGCGCGAGGAAATCGCTCAGATCGATTCTGCCCGTCGAGAGCAGATTGCGCATCGTGATTTCCATTAAGTCCACGATCTGCGGCGCGCGTTCCGCCGTCAGTTCCTCGGCGAAGCGGGTATGGGCGCTGTGGAGCATGTCGATATTGACATGCGTCACGGGGCGGAAGCTGCCGCGCTCGACGAGCACGGGGCGTTTGCGCAGAATCTCGGAAGGCTGCAGCACTTCGCCCGAAGGCCCGAACATCGCGGCGCCGCTCAGGCCGAGCTGCACGAGCCGCAGACTCATCACGCGATTATCCACGTGGCGGAACTCGATGCCGGAGAACTCCACCATGTCGATCTCAATGCGGTCGGTGTTCAGATTGTCGAGGAGCGACTCCAGCATTTCCTCCGGCTTGTGATGGAGGAAGCACGCCGCATAGAGCAGATTCACGCCGACGATGCCGAGCGCGTCCTGCTGCAGGGCATTCTCGCTGTCCTTCATGCGGACGTGGATCAGGATCTGGCTGTCTTCATCGCGCGGGTGGGCCTGATACTTGACGCCCATCCAGCCGTGGCATTCGTTGGTGCCCTGGAAATTGCGGGCGGAAACGGTATCGGCGAAAACGAAGAAGGCGGTGGTATCGCCGCGCAGGGGACGCAGGCGTTCGAGATTCAGGGCGTGCTCGTGATCGAGCATGCTCTGCAGGCGTTCGCGCGAGACATAGCGCTTGCAGCGGCCGTAGATCGCATCGCTGACAGCCATGTCATAGGCAGAGATCGATTTCGAAATCGATCCGGCGGCCGCGCCGACTCGGAAGAACCAGCGGGCAACCTCCTGGCCTGCGCCGATCTCGGCGAAAGTACCGTAGCGCATGGGGTCGAGATTGATCCGCAGCGCCTTTTCATGCGTGCCGATGGTCTCGCGCTGCGAATCGAGGGAATGTGGCATCTGCTGCTCCCATCGGTATTATCGGCGCGGCCGGCAAATTTTCCAATACCATTCTCAGGGGAAATATTTCCGCAACGCGGTTGAAAACACTTCGTCATCTGGCGCTACGGAAGAGAAGAGGGTGAGGCAGGAGTGGAACTTGAGGTCGTCCGGATAACCGAAGATATCGTGAGCGGAATGGCCTTCGATCCCGTTGACAATGCTGACACATTCGCGCAGCCGGGGGCCGAGCACGGGGTGCTGCAGATAGGCGCGGGCTTCGTCTTCCGAAGAGATGCCGTAGCGGTCCGACATGGGGCTTTGGCCGAGGCCGCGCATTTGTGGGAAGACGTACCACATCCAGTGCGTCGTCTTACGTCCGCGGCGGAGTTCGGTGAGAACGCGGACATAGATCGGCTCCTGCGCATCAATAAAACGTTGCAGGTCGAAAGGGTCATTGGCTGCGGCTGACATTTGCGCTAGACTCTCTTCCATCATGATCCCCCGACCGACTGAACAGGATGTCGCTCCGTATTTTTTCCCTTACATCGATCAGGTTTCCGGTGATGACCCGGCGGGCGTGCTGAGACCGCAGTTGACGGACGCGCTGGGCCTGTTTGCCGGAATTTCGGAAGAGCAATCTCTGCGGCGTTATGCCGATGGGAAGTGGAGCATGCGACAGTTGCTGAATCATGTGACGGA
>CAZPZE010000101.1:0-3470 GCA_964590625.1 uncultured Solibacteraceae bacterium | reverse complement strand
GGTGTATACGTCGAAACGCGAAGCGAAACCCGGCGACAGGATCAACGTAACCGCTCTTCTCGATGGCGAAGACGGCATTGAAATCGCCCGCACCGCGACGTACACCGTACCTCCAGGCGCAGCGCCAGGCACGCTCTATTTCACCGTTTGCGACGGCGGGCAGGAATCGCTGGCCGACATGCGCCAGACGATAGCGGACACGCCTTCCGACCCGAACCAGCTGATCTCCATCGTCAATCAGATTCGCCCCACTGATAAAGCCTACGTCCGCGTCTGGCGCGCCGAAACTTCGTTCGCGGTGCAGGGGTCGGAAATGCCCAGTCCGCCGCCTTCACTCGCGCTCGTTCTCAGCGGCATTCCTTCCATCGCGCAGAGCAAGAACGCGAAGATGACCGAGCTCGTGATGGACGCCGGGGGCAATATGGTCTCCGGATCAAAGACAGTTCAGGTTGAGGTCAAAGAATGAATCGCGCAACGCGCGTGGCTCTCGCCGCGGCTTTCGCGGCCGCGGTGGCCGCTGCATCCACGTCTTCTTTCTGGGAGATGTCGAGCTTCACGGATTTCATCGCAGGCAAGATGGAGGGCGTCGCTCTTTCGCGCGACGGCCGCATTTCGGCAGCCCCCCATCTCGATACGGTTTTTGATTCCGGACAGCCGGTGATCTGGAGCGTCGTCACCGGCCCTGCCGGCGTGCTCTATGCCGCGACCGGCCATCATGGCCGCATCTATCGAATCGACGCCGCAGGCAAATCGTCGCTGCTCTGGACCTCCGATAAGCCGGAGGTCTTCGCGCTCGCCGTGAGTCCGCAGGGCGATCTCTACGCCGCCACGTCGCCGAACGGCAAGATCTACAAAATCCATCCGACAACCGGTGAGGCGCAGATATCGGAATACTTCGATCCCAAAGCGCGCTACATCTGGTCGCTCGCCTGCGCGCCCGATGGCACGCTCTACGCGGGCACGGGCGATACCGGCGTCGTCTACCGAATTACCGGCGCGGGACAAGGCGAAGCTTATTACCAAACTGGACAGGGCAATGTCACCGGCCTGATGCTCGATTCGCGCGGCCGCCTGCTCGCGGGGACGGAACCCAACGGCATTCTCTACCGCATCACCGCGAAAGACAAGGCATTCGCGCTCTACGATTCCACGCTGCCCGAAGTGCGCGCGCTTGCCTCCGGCCCGGATGGTTCGGTTTACGTCGCTGGACTCGGCGGCGCGCTGGCGAAGAAAATTGAGGCCGCGCAGCAGAATCAGGGATTGCAGCAGGACGCAGTCCCCACCATCTCGACCACCATCACCGTGACCGCGCAGGCTGGACAGGAAATCAAGCCGACGCCCCAGGAAGCGAAACCCGTGCAGCCTGCAGCCGCCGCTGCGCCTACGCCCACCGCCACAACTGAAGCCGCTGGGGTCGAGAAGAGCGCCATCTATCGCATCCATCCCGATAACACCGTCGATACGCTCTGGAGTTCCAAGGAAGAAAACGTTTACGACATTCTTCCGCAGACCAACGGCGATCTCTATTTTTCGACCGACGAGGACGCGCGCATTTACCGGCTCACTCCGAATCGCCGCCTGACGCTCATCGCGCAGACGAATGACGGGGAAGGCGTGCGGCTACTCCGCGAACGCGACACTCTTCTCGTTGCGACAGCGAACGCCGGAAAGCTCTATCGCCTGGGCGCGGCAGTGGCGGGTGGAACTTACGAATCTCCTGTCTTCGACGCCAACGCCACGTCGCGCTGGGGACGTTTCCACTGGGATGGCGACGGAGTGAAGATCGAGACGCGCTCCGGCAACAGCCTGCGGCCGGATAATTCCTGGAGCGACTGGTCCCCCGCCCTCACCGACGCAGCGGGCGCTCCGATCAACAGCCCGAACGCACGCTACCTGCAGTTCCGCGCGAGCCTGACCACTGCCACCGCGCATCTCGATAACATCAGCGCCGCATACCTGCCGCAGAACAGCCCGCCCGTCGTGCATTTGATCACTGTCAGCCAGCAGGCGCCGGCAGCCCCGGCCACGAAGGCCGCGTCTTCCGGCTCTCAATCCGGCAGCACCGCGTTCAGCGTCACCGTGACCGATAGCGGCGACGCAACAGCGCCCGCGGCCTCCACCGGCACCGCCACCCAAACGATGTCGCGCTCCGCGATCCAGTCTCTGCTCATCTCCTGGACGGCCGACGATCCCGATTCCGACAAACTCGTCTTCCAGATCGATTTTCGCGGCGAAGGCGACGATCAATGGAAGGTGCTGCGCCGCGATCTGCATGACCCGTACGTCATCCTCGATGGCGACGCGCTCGCCGACGGGCGCTACTACTTCCGCGTGACGGCATCGGACCGTGAATCGAATCCCGAAGGCAGCGCGCGCGAAGGCGAGCTCGTCAGTTCGCCGGTTCTCATCGATAACACGCCGCCCGCGATCCGCGTGCAGTCTTCCACCCGCAACGGCGCCACCGCGGATATTGCCTTTGACGCCCAGGATGCAGCCTCACCGCTGCGCCGTGCCGAGTGGTCGATCGATGCCGGCACGTGGACTCCCGTCGCGCCTGTGGATGGCGTGCTCGATTCCCGCTCCGAGCAGTTCCGCCTGCACGTCACCGGGATTCCCGCGGGCGAACACCTGCTTGTGGTGCGCGTGGCGGATTCCGGCGGAAACACCGGGCTCGCCAAAGTGAACCTGCGTTGAACCATTTTCAGAAAGCGACCAGGCCGCAGAAAACACTCGAGCGCGTCATTTCGAAATCCGGCGCGGGCTCCCGCACCGAAGCCCGCAGCTGGATCCACGCCGGCCGCGTTCAGGTGAACGGTAAGACTATCGAGAACCCGGATACGTGGATCGATTTCACCCGCGACCGGATTACGCTCGATGGCAAACCGCTCCTTCGCCAGAAGCGCGTCTACATTCTGCTCTACAAGCCTGCCGGCTACATCACGACACGCAAAGATCCGGAAGGCCGCCCCACTGTGTATGACCTCATCGGCGATGTTGGGCAATTCGTCTCGCCCGTTGGCCGCCTGGATCTCGACACCAGCGGTCTCCTCATCCTGACCAACGACACGCAATTTGCCGAGCGGCTCACCAATCCGGACCACCACGTTTCGAAAACGTATCTGGTGAAATGCTCCACGCTGCTCGCGGACGAAGATATCGCGCAGTTGCGCCGCGGAGTTACGCTGAGTGACGGCCCCACGCGTCCCGCTCAGGTCCGCCGCGTGCGCGATTCCGGCAAATACACGCACCTCGAACTTTCGATCACCGAAGGTCGAAATCGCCAGGTGCGGCGGATGATCGAAGCAGCAGGCAGCAAGGTTCTCAAGCTGGTCCGCACCGCGATTGGCCCGGTTACGTTCGGGGATCTGAAAATCGGAAGCTGGCGTGAAATGACGCCGGAAGAAATCGCCGCGCTCAGCGGGTCTCCCACTCGGAAACAAACTTCCGGTCCAGCACCAGATCGCCGGATT
>CAZPZE010000100.1:0-13229 GCA_964590625.1 uncultured Solibacteraceae bacterium | reverse complement strand
GAATGCGGAGACGTTTCTCGATCGTCTGAAAGAGCTGTACCGGGAATCGCCGAAGCCGCCGAAGATGCTGCTGATCTCGTTCCCGCACAATCCGACCACCACGTGCGTGGACCTGCCCTTCCTCACGAAGATCGTCGAGCTCGCGCGCAAACACGGCACGCTCATCATTCACGATTTCGCCTACGCCGATTACGGCTTCGACGGCTACAAACCGCCCAGCATCCTGCAGGTGCCGGGCGCGAAAGACCTCGCCGTCGAAATCTTCTCGATGTCGAAGAGCTACGAAATGGCGGGATGGCGCGTCGGCTTCTGCCTCGGCAATCAGCGCATGATCGCCGCGCTCGCCCGCATCAAGAGCTATCTCGATTACGGCACGTTCCAGCCGATCCAGATCGCTTCGATCGTCGCCCTGCGCGAGTGCGAGGCCGACACGGTTCGCATCTGCAAGTCCTACGAGCACCGCCGCGACGTTCTCGTCGACGGTCTCGCCAAAGCCGGATGGCCGGTCGAGCCGCCGAAGGGAACCATGTTCCTCTGGGCGCAGCTGCCGGAACCGTTCCGCGCCATGGGCTCGCTCGAATTCGCCAAAAAACTGCTGACGGATGCGCTCGTCGTGGTCTCCCCCGGCATCGGTTTCGGACCGCTCGGCGAAGGCTTCGTGCGCTTCTCGCTCGTCGAGAACGAACACCGGATCCGCCAGGCAACCCGCGCCATCGGGCATTTCCTCAAGACCACCTGAGACCCGGGCTCCCGCGCGGGTATAGAGTAGAAACACTATGTCCGGAACTCGTCTGTTCTTTCTGGCCATCGCGTTTCTCGCCCTTCCCGCGTGGGGGCAGTTCGGGGCTCCGGGTGGCGCGGGGATCCCGCTCGGCACAGGCGGCGCTGCTCCGGAACAGAAGCAGGAAAAGAGAAATCCCGCTGAGCGTTCGGTTCACGGCACCGTCACTGATGCCGAAGGAAATCCCGTAGCCGGCGCTCTCGTCGAGGTGAAGAACAAGCGAACGCAGGAAATCCGCTCCCTCATCACACGCGACAAAGGTACGTACCTGTTCGATGGCCTCGCCAAAGCCGATGACTACCAGATCACCGCCAGCCTGAAAGACCACGCGAGCAAACCTCACACCCTCAGCACGTACGATACCCGCGACAACCCCATGGTCAACCTCCAGTTGCAGTGAGGAACCTGGCGCGATCTAATGCCCGAACCGGCGATATTCCTCGTCCGTTCGGCCTGCGGAAATCAGCGTGAGCGAAACCTGCTTCGAATCGTTTTCCTCCACCGTGACAGTGGCGCTCATATTATCGAATCGTCGAGGAAATGCCGAATCAAAAAAAATCGGTGCGCCCGCCGGGAACGGCAGTTCTTGCGAAACCGGGATCAGTCGCTCCCACGCGTACACGCGATACTTCCCCGGCACAACGCTCCTGATATCGAAGTGCCCGGCCGCGTCAGTTTTGACGGCAGGCCACAACTCCGGGCGATACATCGCCGCTGGCGGACCCTCTGGCACAAGCGTCACCGTGGCGGGAGCCACCAGGGCACCATCCGGATTCGTAACCGTTCCGCTGACCTGACCCGCCGCAAGACTCACCACAATCTGCATGGGGCCGTAAGATGACGCGCCGTTGCTGAGATCGATTCCGGTATCCACGCATTCTCGCCCGCCGAGCATGATTGACTTTACGAATGCATCGGGCGGAACCGAGACATCCACCCGGTATCTGCCCGCCTGTATATTCTTCAGCGCAAAACCGCCGTCGCGTTCCACGGGCGAAGCGTTCGTGCCGAGTAACGGGTCCAGCGGTGATAACTGCACATCCCATGACATAAATCCTGCGCTGAATACGAAGAGCGGCCGACCGGTATCGCCTGGCGGAAGGGGCAGTGGGGGCGGATTCACGAGCGGCCCCTCCGGAATGGTCCGGAGAGAGCCCCTGAAATCAGCCGGTGGTTGAAAGACGACGGAAACATCGTTCAAATCTTCATCTGTAATTCGGACCGTCTGCCGTCCAAAGCTCTCCAGTTTCCCGTACTGGCAAATAATGAGCACCCAGGGCCCGGCGGTGAGGCCGTCTACGTCGAAGGTGCCATCGTCCCGAACCTGCCGCCCTTCGTCCACAATGCTGGGCCGCGCGCTTCCGTTCTCCGGCACGGGAACGATGCGGAAGTCCTTTGAAATTTCCCCCGCGCTGATGCCTGTCAACTTTCCGCGCGCATGATAAACGCGCGTCTGCTGCAGCTGTACATTCAGCTCCGGAATGTCCTGACCGGCTGCAACGATGGGCGACGCCATCGCCATGTCGCGAACGCCCGGAAAGTAGGTCGTCACATAAGTGAGTTCGGGTTCGTTCGCGGCTGTGGCTGCTGCCGGTGTCCCGGGTTTCGCAGCATCCACTTTGAACTCCGGATTTCGCCTTGCAGGCAGAAAACTCAGATACCAATTGCCGGAGTAAACCTTCAGCTGGTACCTGCCATCGGCATCCGTCTGCACGCCTGCTCCCGCGTTCGCGAGGCGCATCCGCCCGTTCAGAACGGTATCGGCCCTCATGGGACGAACGGTCGCGCCCGGCAGCGGGTCCCCATTCTGATCGGTCAGCCTGCCGGAAAGAATCGTCATCGGTACAAGGTGAATCTCCACTCCGGTAAGGTGCTGGCCTGGAGTAACGATGAACGCATCGGCCGCGGAACCGGAGGGGAATCGCACCGAACTCAGGACCTTCCCCAGGGTGTCCATCGGCGAGTAGTCGGGATGACTGGCCGTGACAATGTACCGGTCTGGATCGACATTCTGAAACGAAAATCTTCCCTGCGAATCGGATATCGCCGAATAGCCGGTCGAGACGGTGGCCCCTCCCGCCGGAGAAACTCTTTCCGTGCCGAAGATCGAAATGTCCGCGCCAGCCACCGGCTGGCTGTTCGCCCCGAGTACAACGCCCTCGATCGTCCCGAGCCTGCTCTGATCCGCCGCCTGCGGTTGGGCCCACGCCGCTGGAAGAAACAGCGCCCAGACCGCGAGTTGAACCCCAAACCGGGGGCCCATCCGGAACATGATGCTACCCAGACGAGGGAGCGTCACCTCTCGTTACGCGCCCCGGCTCAAACATGAAATTTATATCTCCCGCATTTGTAGAGGCTCGGCGAGCCTTAACATCCACAAACGGCAGATCAAGAAACTATCACGGCCGCCGCGACGTGCTATCCACGCCACAGCCGCACCTTCTCCCCGCAACTTTCCTCCCCGGAAAGCGTTTCATAATACAGAAACCCATGCCGCGAAAATCCCTCACCCTCGCGCTGGCCGGCCTCACCCTGATGGCCACCGGTTTTGCCGCCAAAAAGCCGAAGCCCTCGCCCACCACCACGCTCGCCGCCCCTAAAATCCCGCAGATGACGGACGACCAGAAGGCGCTCCACGCGCTCAACCGTCTCACCTTCGGTCCGCGTCCCGGCGATCTGGAGCAGGTGAAGCAAATGGGCGTGCAGCAGTGGATCGAGCAGCAGCTTCATCCCGAATCGATCCCCGAAAATCCCGTGCTTCTGGCCAAACTCGCGCCGCTCGATACGCTCGATCTCTCCACGCAGGCCATGCTGCGGAAATATCCCTCGCAGCAGATGATCAAGGCGATGAGCGAAGGCCGCATGCCGCTTCCCGAAGATAAGCAGGCTCGCGCGTCCGCGCAGACCGCGATCGAGCGCTATCGCCGCCGTCAGGCAGCGGACGATGCCAACGCCGCCATCGCAACCACACCGCAGGTCGGCGACGTCACGATCGGCAACATGCAGACGAAGATTCAGACGCCGCCGCCACCGCCCGGCGGACGCGTCACGCCCGAAGCCCTGAACCAGCTCCCGCTCTCGCAGGATCAGAAACAGGCGCTGCTGCGGGGCACTCCCGCATCGCGCCTTGAGCTGATTGAGTCGCTGCCGGACGATCAGCAGGTCGACGTCATTGAAGCCCTGCCGCAGCCGATGCGCAATCGCATCGCGGCCGCCGGTTCCCCTGCCCTGCGCCGCCGCATTGAAGTCATCAGCACCCCCAACCAGGTCGTCAACCGCGATCTCACCGAAGGCAAGCTGCTCCGCGCCATTTATTCCAATCGCCAGCTCGAAGAAGTGCTGACCGATTTCTGGTTCAATCACTTCAACGTTTATCTGAACAAAGGCGCGGACCGTTACATGGTCACTTCCTACGAGCGCGACGTCATTCGCCCCCACGTGCTCGGCAAGTTCAAAGAACTGCTGCTCGCCACCGCGGAAAGCCCGGCGATGCTTTTCTATCTCGATAACTGGGAATCCGCCGCGCCCGGCGTGGAGCGTCCATTCGCGCCGCCAAAACAGAAAAAGGCCGGCCTCAACGAAAACTACGGCCGCGAGCTGATGGAACTGCATACCCTCGGCGTCGATGGCGGATACACGCAGAAGGATGTGACGGAAGTCGCGCGCTGCTTCACCGGCTGGACGATCCGCCAGCCGCAGCAGGGCGGCGGATTCTTCTTCAACGCCCGCATGCACGATCGCGGCGAAAAGCACGTGCTCGGCGTGACCATCCCGGCGGGCGGCGGCATGGAAGACGGCCTCAAAGTTCTCGATATTCTGGCCAAAAGCCCCTCCACCGCGCATTTCATTTCGAAGAGCCTCGCCATCCGCTTCGTCTCGGACAATCCGCCGGACGCGCTGGTCGACCGCATGGCCGATACGTTCACGAAAACCGACGGCGATCTACGCGAAGTCATGCGCACCATGCTGACTTCGGACGAATTCTGGGCCGCATCCAATTTCCGCTCCAAGTTGAAATCGCCCCTCGAGATGGTGGTTAGCGCCGTGCGCGCGGTCAACGGCGACGTCGGCAATGCCCAGCAGATGGCGAACCTGATGAACACGCTCGGCGAGCCGCTCTATCTCAAGATCGAACCCACCGGCTACACCAACCGCGGCGCGGACTGGCTCAACTCCGCTTCCCTCCTGGCGCGCATGAACTTCGCGAACGCCCTCGCGCAGGGTAAGATGGCCGGCGTGAAAGTCGATCTCACGCAGTTCTCCGGCGATGCCGCGCAGATCGAACACAACATTCTTCTGGCGGACGCCTCGCGCGCCTCGCAATCCGCTATCGAAGCCGGCATTCAGGAGAGCGATCAGCCGGCTGCCGGTCCGCGCATCGCGGGCCTGACCATGGGCTCTCCCGATTTTCAACGACGGTAAACAGAGGAAACCATGCGACTCTCCAGACGCCTCTTTCTCCGTGATTCGGCCATCGCGATGGCAGGTATCGGCACGGCGCCGCTCTGGCTGCAGCGTGCGGCGCTCGCGAAAGACAATACAACTCAGAAGAAAATTCTGGTCGCGATCTTCCAGCGCGGCGCCGCCGACGGCCTCAACATCGTCGTCCCGCACGGCGAGCAGCGCTACTACGAGCTCCGGCCCACCATCGCGATCGATCGCAAAGAGGTTCTCGATCTCGATGGCATGTTCGGCCTCCATCCATCCCTCACGCCGCTCAAGCCGCTGTGGGACAGGCAGGAACTCGCGATCGTGCACGCCGCGGGATCGCCCGATCCCACGCGCTCGCATTTCGACGCGCAGGACTACATGGAATCCGGCACACCCGGCATGAAATCGACAGCCGACGGCTGGCTCAATCGCGCCCTCGTGCCCGAAGCCGGCAAAGTTTCTCCTGTACGCGCGGTCAGCCTCGGCCCCACGCTTCCGCGCGCCATGCGCGGCAAAAACGATGCCGTGGCCGTGGAGAGCCTGAGTGCGTTCACCGTGCGCGATGCCGCGGTCGCAAAGGCGCTCGAAGCCATGTATGAAGACACCTCAGATCAGGTGCTGAACGGAACCGGGCGCGAAACGTTCGAAGCCGTTTCCCTGCTGCAGTCGCTGCAGAAGACGCCCTACCAGCCGGCCGCCGGCGCGCAGTATCCCGCCGGCCGCTTCGGCGCCAGTCTTCGTCAGATCGCGCAGATTATCAAGGCCGATGTCGGTCTCGAAGTCGCCTTTGCCGATATCGGCGATTGGGACCACCACGTTCAGGAACCGAATCGGCTGCCCGCGCGGCTCGCCGAATTCGGCGCTTCGCTGGCCGCGTTCTATCGGGATCTCGGCGATCGCATGGGCGACGTCGTCCTCGTCACAATGTCCGAATTCGGCCGCGCCGCGAAGGAAAACGGCGACCGCGGCACAGACCACGGCCACGCCAACGCCATGTTCGTGATGGGCGGACCAGTCCAGGGCGGCAAGGTCTACGGAAAGTGGCCAGGCCTCGCCGAGGAACAACTCTACGAAAATCGCGATCTCGCCCTCACCACCGATTTCCGCGACGTTCTCGGCGAAGCCGTCTACGGCCACCTCGGCAATCACCGGATCGACCAGGTTTTCCCCGGCTATCAATCCAGCCCGGCGAAATTCAGAGGCTTCCTGAAGGCGTAGGGCGGCGCTTCGACCCTGCCGCCAGGCTTCTGCCCGGCGCAAGCTTCACTTAAACCGCCTCTTGTACTCGAAATCCACCCCAACATACCCGTTCTCTTCGCGCGCCAGAATAGCCGACCATCTCTGATTGAACGCCCATTCCGCGCGAATCAACTGCTGGCTCGTATTCGAAACGTCCGTGATGTAGGTGAACAGAATATCCGGCGTCACCTGCTGCTCCACTGTCAGTCGCGCGCCCGGCGTACCACCCACGCCCGCAAGCTGCGGATCGATCTTGATCCGGCTCACCCCAAAGAATCGCTGCAGCCGCCCCGCAAGCGGCGTCGCGAGCGTCTGGCCGATCAGCGTCGACGCGCCGAGCTGTTCGAACGTCGGCGTCGGCGCATTGCCGCGCAGTGCGATCGAGGGATCGTCCGGCGTCCGCCCCGTCGCGAGCAGTGCAACAATATCGGAAAACTCCAGCGGCGGATCCGACCGGTACGTGAATCCCAGATGCGAAGGCGGTCCCGTCACCGTCAGCGTCACATCCACGCCGCGCGCGCGCGTCTGCAGGTCGACATCGAGCACCGGATCGATCTTCGTCGCGTTATAGAACGAAATCGTCCCGCGGCTGATGTTGTATTTGTTGCCGAAGAACAGTACGCTGCCCTGCGAAATATTCACGCGCCCCAGCAGCGCCGGGTTAGACACAGTGCCGCGCAGCCGCAGCGATGCATCCGCCTGAATACTTTCGGCGACCTTCGATTGCAGCGCCACATCCGGCGCAGTCTGAATCTGGATATCGAGGTTCATCCCGGCGAGCGAATCGTCGCCCGCCGAAGGAATCGGCGCGCTGTGACTGATATCCGCCAGCGTGCTGGCGGTGTCCTGCTGCGGGTTGAAGACCAGCCGCCGGATCGTGACAGTGCCCGAAATACTGCTGCGCTGCGCGTTCCGCACCAGCTGAAGGTCGGAGTCCGAGACGGAACTGATGCCCGCCGGATAGCGCAGGCGCACGTCCCTCGTCTTCGCCGAAAACTGAAACGCGAGCGCGCCATTCGTCAGCGTCGCAAATCCGGTGCCGGTGAACTTGCCGCCGCCCGTATCCGCGCTGAACGACTGGATCTGCGCGCGGTTCCCGGAAAAAACAATCTCGCCGGTCGCGTTAGTGAGCCCGTTCGTCAGATCGGCATAGTGAAATTCGCCGTTGCGGATGCTGGCGCTGCCGTTCAGGTCCGGCGCGCTCCAGCCGCCGCGGATATTGCCGCGTATCGAAAGATTGCCGGACGACGCCAGATCCGGCACGAAATTGCGGATCATCGCCAGACTGACATTGCCCTGCACCCGAAGATTCAGCGGCGAAGCACTCTGCAGATCGGCCGTGCCGCTGAGCGTAAGGTCGGTGTCGGGCGCCTGGAAGTGCGCGGAATCGATGCGGATCACCGATTTTTCGAGAGACACCTGCAGTGGCTCGGCGCTCCGAACACTGAAGCCCGGTATCGATCTCGCAAGCGCCGTTCCGGGCAGAGGATGCACCTCGAGCTGACGGACCGTCGCGGTCGCAGAGAATTGCGAGGGCGAAAACAGCGGACCACTGAAATCCACCTGGCCTTCCGCGCTGCCGTCAAACGTGATGTTGTTCGCCTGCGACTGCGTCGCGATGACCGTCGCCAGCGCATTCAGCCCCGCGTTCGAGAACGTAATCGTGCCCGCGGCGCGATCCTCTCCCGTCAGCTGCACTCTCGCCTGTCCCCGGATATTCGCGCCCGCCGCATCGGAATCAAACGTCGCGCTCATCGTGTTGCCCTGCGTTCGCGCCACAATGTGCGAATCACCCAGATCACGCCCGCCCAGCGCGATCTTCGCCAGGGAAGCGTCGCCGTCCACGCTGACCAGATCGACGTGATGATCATTGCCGATCGCAAGCGTCACCGTTCCGATGAATTGCGCTGTCCCCTCGATATCCGGCTGGCGCTGGCGTACCAGCGCAATCTGATTCAGCGCCATCACGTTGCTCACCGCGGCCACCTGCAGCCTTCCCGGCATCTGGTAGGTCGCGTCAAACGTCACGCGTTTGGGGCCGGAGACGAACGTGCCGCTCGCCCTCTGGGGCCCCGCCTTCGTGTAATGCACTTCGCTCGTGATGGAATCGTACGGCTGCTGATAGATGAGCCCTTTGCTCAACGTAACGTCGCCGCTCGCCGCAGGTTGCCCGAGCGTGCCTGAGAAGCGAACGTCAGCTTTCAGCGACCCCGACACTTTGGCATCCGAAAAACCCGCGATCGCCACCGCCCGTGCCATATCGATATTCGCCGCGGATCCCGTGCCCGCGATAACCGAAGAATCGACCGGCTCCCAGTTCGAAAGCTGAATCGACCCCGCGCCGGTCGCCTTCAATCCCTGATACGTGATCGCGCCGTTCGCGACCTCCGCCTGCTGAGCCGTGATCGTCACGTCCCCCGCGGCCGCATCAACCAGCCGGCCCTGATAAACCGCATTCCGCACTTCCACGTGCCCGGCAATCTGCGGCGCGTCGATCGTTCCCGCAACAGTGCCGCTGAAGGCCGCCGACCCATCCTTCAGCGCGACCGGCATTTCCTTGCCGTCGAGCAGCGGCAGAAAATCATTCAGGTCTTTGGATTCCAGCTTCACGTCGAGCGACGATCCCAGCGTGCCCGAAACCTCGACGCGAGATGCCGGCAGTTGCATCCACGAGTGCCCGAGTTCCAGCGTCGAATTCCGGTACTGCGCCGCAATCTCCCCGTTCGCGCTCGGCCCGGCGATCGCGAGCTGCGCGGAAGCCGTAGCCAGTCCCCTGCGCGAAATATCGCGAATGCGGCCGGTCGCCTCCACCGTTCCCGAAACCGTGCCGTCATACGGAATCTGTTTCGTCGTGCGCAGCGCCGCCAGGCTGCGCACGCCAAATCCGGAAATCTTCCCGCTGATCCGGTAGGTGTCATACCGCTTTGCTTCCGCGTTACCGATGGCCTCCCCGCCCAGCAGGTTCGCCCGCACCGAAGTCAGCTGCAGCCCGTCCGCATTCGCCGCCACATTGCCCGCAATTCGAATATTGCGAACCTTTTCGAACGTCATTCCGCTTCCCTGAAACGCACCGCTCACATCAAATTTTTGCGGCGAGACGTATCGGACTTTCCCCGCGACGTGCATCGCGCCGGTTACCGGCACCTTCCAGTGCAAAACACGAATCACCTCGGCCGAGGCAGCGCGCACATCATAATCACCCGCTACCACCGGCGCGGCAAATGTTCCCACGCTGAGGCCTGTCAGTGTCGCCTCAGACCCGGCCGTTTTGACGATCGCTTTCGAAACCACAATCTGATTGCGCTCCATCGCGCCGGCGCCCCGCACTTCCACGTCAAGCGGTCCATAACCCTCGAGCGTCAAATGCAGCGGTGCGAGCGAGAGATCGCCGGAATACCGGTCTTTCACTGGATCATAAGTCGCCTGCGCCACCAGGTTCTGCCCCGTCCCGGTCCACGGATATACGCGCGGCGGATTGCCCGGCGATTCCACGAGTGCCTCGCCATTCCGGATCGCAAAGCGCCCGATCTTCAGATCGAGAATCGTATCGGCGGTGTTCTTCTGACTGCGCGTCTTCGGGCGCGGCAGATTGGTGCCGCCATCCGCATCCACAATCAGATGCACTTTTGGATGCGCGACATCAATCCGCTCCAGCCGGATCTCCTTCGTGAGCAACGCGATAATCCGGAACGCCACGGTGACGTGGTCCACCGCGAGAAACGGCGCCGTCGATACCGGCTCCGTTCCATGAATCACGAGCCCGTCGACATCCGCCGTCAGCCCGGTCCAGTCCAGCCGGAACCTGCGAATCTCCACTCGCCCGCCGGTGGCTTTCTCCGCCTGCTCCACCACCATCGTCCGGAGCCGCTCCTGCAGCCAGTCGCTGCGCGCAATCAGCAACGCGGCAACACCGAGCGCCACCGCCAGCCCCGCCAGGCTGCCCACGGAGATCAGCGCAATCCGCAGCGGCCTCGTCATTCGAGTTCCTTCTCCAGATAAACGATCCGCGTGCGCTCACGCTGATCCTTCAGCCACGCATCGAGCGCCTCATCCGTCTTCTCCGCCACGAGGGTCTGTTCGATCGACGACCGCACGTCCGCTAGCGCCACCGTGGGCTCTCCCGGCTTCGGCGCAAAGTGCGCGTGGAAGTAATCTTCAATCGCCTGATCCGAAATATCCACCGCCGGCTTGAACCGCAGCGAGGTGAACGAAAGAAAATCGGCCTGCTCGGCGAACTCCTCCTGCAGATCGTCCGGCGTGAGCTGCAGTCCCGCCAGCGCAAGACGCAGCGCTTCCGGGCTCGACTGGAAGTGCTCGGCAGTGAATGCGTCCACCAGCGCTTTCGCGCGCTCCGGCGGCGTCTTTGCGTAGTGGCCGACTTCCATCTCGCGTTCCACCAGCTTCAGATCGATCAGACGCTGCGCGGCCTCCCGCCGCGTCTTGTCATTGATCACCGGAAACTCGCCCGCCTGAAACGCCTGCAGGCGGATGCGCCGCAGGATCTCGCTCTCCGTGATCACGCGGTTCCCCACCGTCACGGCCGTGCGGTCCACAATCGTGGCCGATGCAGCCGCCGCGGCGAGCAGAATTCCGGCAATGGCGCGCTGCATCCGCATCAGAAGGCCTGCCCGATCGAAAAGAAGAATTGCAGATGACTCACCTGCTGAATGGAAGGAACGCACGTCCCGGAAGCCGAACACTGCACCAGCTGCGAATAGTCCCCGGCGAACCCGTTATATTTCGGCGGATTGATGCTGTACGCAAGATCGAGCCGCAGCGGCCCAAGCGGCGTCCGGTAGCGAACTCCGAATCCGACCGCGTGGGACATATAGTTGAAATCATCAACCTTCGGCTGCGTGGGCCGAAATGAGATCTTCCCGATCGACGCAAACACGTTCCCCATATCTTCGAACAGCACGCCCCGCAGATTTGCGCCGTAGAGCGGAAGCCGCAGCTCTGTGCTGTTGAAAAACAGCGCGGATCCGCCGAGCGGAAATCCTGTGCTCTGGTCGCGCGGCCCCGCCTGATTCTGCGGATAGCCGCGCATCGTATTTCCGCCACCGCCGTAGAAGCGCTCCGGGAGCGGAATCGGATCCGGGTCGGATGGATCCAAAGGCCGGGAAATATGGTACGCGGGCTCAACACCGAACTGCGTTTCCCGCGCCAGCACGAACTTTGGACCCAGGCTGTAATACGTCGCGTTGCGGCCCAGCACGCGCACGAAGCTCGTCTGCGATCCGAACTGGCGGGCCGCAAGCCCCATGTCGATCGTGCTGTAAATGCCCCTGTGCGGATCGGTGGGATCGTCCCTGCGGTCATGCACGATGTTGAACGAAGCCACGCCGATACGCACCGTCTGCGCCAGCCGCGGCACAAGGAGCGGCGAAATCTTGAGATTCGAAACCCCGACGTCGCGATAGGAAAAGCGGTAGAAGCCCGTCAGCGTCTTCGAAATATGTTCCGAAATCTGGCCCGACACCTCGCGCCGGATCGCCCGGAACGTGTTGACATCATACGTATCGTCATAAAGCACCGTGAAGTTGCCGTCCAGATTCGTGCGGCTGAAAATGCGCGGCACAAAATAGTTCACCGACGAGCGCTTCTGCACCGTCGAAAGCCGCACCTGCAGTCCGAGCGACTGCCCCAGCCCGAA
The DNA here is from genome assembly GCA_964590625.1 of uncultured Solibacteraceae bacterium. Lineage (GTDB taxonomy): Bacteria > Acidobacteriota > Terriglobia > Bryobacterales > Bryobacteraceae > BOG-234. The sequence continues at coordinate 1,125 of CAZPZE010000100.1, read as the reverse complement.
CAGATTCAGCCGCGAGAGGCCGAGCGAAACGCGCGGCGTCAGCGTCGTCGCTCCGCCGGGGCTCGACAGATCCTCCGCCGGTGTTCCGCCGCCGATCCGTCCGAATTCCGTACCCGCGCTGAGCGTCACGGAATAGCGCGATGCTTCCTGCAGATCGTAGAGAACGTAGCGCCGCTCCTCTTCGCCATCCGGATTCTGCACCGCCATATTCACCTGCGAAAAGATTCCGAGGTCGTACAGCCGCCGCTGCGTATCGGTCATCGAAGTCGCCGAAAGTGGATCGCCCGCGTGCTCTCTCACCTGCTGCAGAATGAGCGACCGCCGCGTCGCGGAAAGCCCCGTGATCACCACGTCGCGCACAAACTCCTGCTGACCTTCGTGCACCGTGAACAGAATATCCACGGTGTACGGATTCGCGCCCGCTGTATAGGCCCATTCGAATGTCGCGCCCGTGAAGCCGGCCGCGCCGTAGCGGTCGAGAATCGCCTCGCGGTCGCTCGCGATGTCGAATTCGCTGAACGGCTGCCCGCGCTGTGAGCTCAGATGATCGAGAGTCGACGAAAGATCCAGCTTGTCGTTGCCCGTAACCACCAGCGACTCCACCATATACTGATGGCCTTCTTCGATCGTGAAGAACGCGGCGATGTCCCCTTTGACGTGATTGAAGTCATCCTGCGTTTCAGTCGTAACGTGGACATCCCGGAAGCCGTTCGAGCGGTAAAGGTCCTCGATCACGTTCTTGTCCCGCGCGGCGAGCGCTTCGCTGTAGCGGCCGCGGCGAAACTCGAACGACTTCGGCAGAATCGACATCCGTTCGCGAATGGTCTGCTCGTCGAAGTATCTGTTGCCCCGGATCGAAAGCAGCGCAAGACGATGCCGCTCGCCAGTCGTGACCTCGTATTCGATATCGGTCTTACCGCCATTCAGCTTCTGCTGCTTGAAATCGATCTGGACATCGAAATAGCCGCGCTGCTGGAAATACTCGCGCAGGTTCACCACGCCCTCGGCAAGCAGATCGGGATCCACGGTCCCTTCTTCGAAAATCGGCAGGTAATCGCGCAGGGTCTTCTGGGACAGCTTCGCGCCCGTCGCCGTCACTTCCACCACCGGCCCGGGATTGACATC
>CAZPZE010000099.1:0-22629 GCA_964590625.1 uncultured Solibacteraceae bacterium | reverse complement strand
GTCCTCTCCAGCTCCTCGAGGGGAGACATGAGCACTTCGGGAACGTAGCGTCCGCCGTAAGGGCCGAAGTGCCCGCCGGCATCGGGTTGGGGATTCATGAACGGAGAGCCGCCTCAATAAATTTTTTCATGCGGACGCGATCTTTCTTTCCGGGCGAAGATTCAATGCGGGAGCTCACGTCGACGCCCCACGGACGCGCCTGTTCGATCGCCGCACGCACGTTGTTCTCATCCAGCCCGCCAGCGATGATGATCCTGCGCGAAAGCTGCGCGGCGATCGGCCAATCGAAGGCGCTGCCTGTGGAAGGACCGTCGAGGAGCAGGGCTTCGGCGGGATAATCCGGATCCGGAACTCGATTTTCGGTCACACGAAAAGCTTTCCAGACGCGCACGCCGTGCGGATGAGCATCGGGCGTTTCGGCGCCGTGAAGCTGAGCGATATCCAGCCCGAGCTCCGCGCTGATTTCTTCGATCTTCGCGGGTGCCTCGTTGACGAATACGCCGACTTTCCAGATGTCTTTCGGAATATCGGCGGCGAATTCAGCGATCTGGGCTGCGGTGACCGCGCGGGGCTCTTTTCGTAAAAGATGAAGCCGAGCGCGCGAGCCCCGGCTTCGACCGCCGCGAGCGCGTCTCCCCGATTCGTGATGCCGCAGATCTTGACGAACATTACGCCACCAGCTCCCGGAGCGCCTGCGCGGCGTCGCCCGATTTCACCAGATGTTCGCCAACCAGAAATGCATCGAAGCCGGCGCTCATCAGGCGATGGATGTCATTCGAGCTGAAGATCCCGCTCTCGCTGATTTTGAGGACGTCCGACGGAATGTCTTTGGCGAGCGTGATGGACGTATCGAGCGAGACGCGAAATGTGTTGAGATCCCGGTTGTTGATACCGACGATGCGCGCGCCGGATCGCAACGCGCGATCGAGCTCGGCGGCCGTGTGAGCCTCGACGAGCGCGGCCATCCCGTACTCGGCGGCCAGTTCCCGCAGGCTGCGGAGTTCGGCGTCATCGAGGATGGCGACGATCAGCAGGATGGCGTCGGCGCCAACGGCGGCGGCTTCGAGCACGTGGTAATCGGTCAGGGTGAAATCTTTCCGTAACACGGGCAGCGTGCAGGCGGCGCGGGCGGAACGGAGGTCATCGAGCGAGCCCTGGAAAAACTCGCGATCCGTCAGGACGGAAAGGGCCGCCGCTCCGCCCTGTTCATACTGGCGGGCTAGCTCGGCCGGACGGAAGTTTTCCACCAGCAAGCCCTTGCTGGGCGACGCTTTTTTGATTTCCGAGATGATCGCGGGCCGTTTCGCACGAAGCGCGGCGGTGAAATCGCGGCGCTGCGGCCGGCGGGATTCCGCGGCGTGCCGCAAATCACTGGCCGGAACCGCGGCAGAGCGCAGTTCTTCCCGCTTATGGGACACAATTCGGGCCAGGATTCCTGTGGGAGGGGACACTAAATTTTATGGTAGCGTGCGAGTCCTGGCGCCTCGTGCGAGCATCGAAGAACAACGCCGCGGCCGCGTCGGATGCCGATGGCGAATTTTCTCTGAAGGAAAAATCATGGCAACGCAATACGAAAGTGCACGTTTGATTCTGGAACTCTACAATCTGCGCCGGGAAGCGACCATGCGCGAGGCGCGCAATTTCTGGATTACATTCAACCCGGAATCCGTGGATGATTTCCAGGCGGCTCTGGCGGGTCCGAACGGGGCTCATGTCCGGATGGTCATCAGTTATTGGGATATGGCGTGTTCGCTGGTGGTGAATGGCGCGATTGACCAGAAGATGTTCAACGAGGCGAACGGCGAGCACCTGGTGGTTTTCGGCAAGGTGGAAAAGTTCATGCCGCAGTGGCGGGAGGCGCTGGGTGATCCCACCGCGTGGAAGAACCTGGAGACGGTGGCGCTGAGCGGCCCTGACGCGCGGCAGAAGATCGACGCGATCCGGGAGCGGATCCGGGCGGTGGTAGCGCGGATGGCTGCAGCGAAAGCGGCGACTTCGTAGGTTTTCGTTACAGCCGGAATGAATAAGGGCCGGTCCGAGCGATCGTGCCGGCTTTTCTATTTGGGGCGAGTGATCAGGGCGATGTCTTCGGAATAAGGTGGCGAGGTGAGAGTCGTGACGCCGCCGGCGTTTGCCACGGCGATCGATTCAGTCTTCACGTCTGTGCCGGTCTTCGTGTCGCGCCACGTGACAATCCAGTTACCGGCGGGAAGCCGGATTCCAAGCGGGCGCGCCGCCACGGGTGTCTCGGTCTGGTAGCGGGGCTTTGCGTTCGGTACGATGCGCGCGTGCTGCACGTAGACGGCGTAGATTTTTCCCGGCTCTTCGAGTCCGCGGATGGATGCGCCTTCCGGCGCCTGCAGATCGGCGGCGGGGATCGGGCTCATCTGCGAAAACGGAATTTCATCAAAAAACGTGCGGAGATAGCCAAGCTGATGGCGCAATGCGGGGCTGCCGCCGCCGGGCGTGGAGTCAGGCGGCCTGAACGTGCCGTCTTCGTGACCGGCGATGAACGAATAGTCGAGGTTGTTGTAGAGCGCGCCGCCCGCCATCAGGAAGTCCCAGCCCTGGATGCGATACGTGGCGTCGGCCGAACCGTCGAAACCGGTCTCGTTGTTGCCGATGGGAAGGCGGAGAGCGCTGTTCATCGCCACCGAATTCGGCGGCCGCGAGTAATGGAAATTAAACACGCTGACCAGAGGATCGGGGTTCGTGATGGCTTTCGATCCGTTGGCCCAGTTCTGCTCGATCAGGTGTTTCTTCGCGAGCGCTGACTCGGTCTGGGTGATGGTCTCCGCAATGTGGTGCTGCCATTCGGGTGTAACGCCACCGAAATACGGTTCATTGCAGATTTCGTAATAAATGTTGTCGAAACCGTTCAGCTCGGTGACGATTTTGCGGACCATGGCATCCTGAACCGCAGTCAGACGGTCGTCTTTGAGAGCCAGCACATCGGCCCGCGCCACCGCGCCGATTCCATTAATGTTGTTCGCGGTATTCATCGGGCTGACAGTCCACATCGAGTCGTTGTAAAGCGGGCAGAAGAGAACCACTTCGACCATAATGCCGCGCTCGCCAGCCTGCGCGACAAAGTCTTTCAGCCGGGCGAAATACGCCGGGTCCCATTGGGTGAGATCGAACTTGCCATCGCGCTGCAGCCAGGGCGCGATGAAGCGGCCGGGGGCGGGGGCAAGCGTATTCGAAGCAATGGAAAAATCGCCGGGCACTTCGCGGTAGGAGCCGGAGAAGAGACGGGTGAGATTCAGCCCGTCGGCATGCAGCGTGTCGAGATAGAGCCGGTAATTGAAATCCAGGTTCAGGACCGCGCCGTAGTGCTCCCCGGAGGTGATCAGAACCGCAGGATGTCCGTGAAAGAAGAAGTAGTGAGGGTTCCCGGAATCGAGCCGGATCGGCTGCGCCAGGGCCACCGTGCAGGCAAAAAGGGCGGCCAGGAGCGATTTCATGGCGATCACTTTATCACGCATTGTGGGCGAAAACAGCCGTAATCCCTGTTATACTGGAGATGGATGGTCTTATCCTTCCCCGCTTTCTCGCGGCGCCGTACTCCTTCGCATTGCGATCACCCCTTCGCGTCCGCTGTACCCGCTCATGAGTAACCCGGGTTTTGTTCTGTCGGCTCTCTTCATTCATGGAGGTTTGTCCCAGTCGAGATGACTATCAGCGTTCCTGTTTCGCAGGGCATTGAAAATCTGTTCGGCACGCGAGATGAAAATATCCGGCTTCTCGAAGCCGGTCTCGGCGTGCGCACGCGCCTGAATACCGACGCGCTTTCCATCGAAGGCGAGCCGGATGCAGTGGCGCGCGCGGAGCACATTCTTCAGGATTATTTCGCACTGGTGCGCGAAGGCGCGGTTTTCAAGAATGGCGATCTGAACAGCTTGCTGCGCGTGGTGACGTCGGACCCGGAGGTGACGCTGCGGGCGCTGTTCGATAGCGGCAAGCAGCGCAGCTTCGGCAAGAAAGTGCTGGCGCCGAAGACGCCCACGCAGCGGCGGTATCTGGAGGCGATCGAGCGCAACGATCTGGTGTTCGGGATCGGACCGGCGGGTACGGGCAAGACGTATCTCGCGGTCGCCATGGCGGTGCAGGCGCTGGTGTCGAAGCGCGTGACGCGCATCGTGCTGACGCGGCCGGCGGTTGAAGCCGGCGAACGCCTCGGCTTTCTGCCGGGTTCGCTTCAGGAGAAGATCGATCCGTATCTGCGGCCTCTCTATGACGCGCTTTATGACATGCTGGAAGCCGAGCGCGTGGAGAAGCTGGTGGAACGCCAGCAGATTGAAGTCGCTCCCCTGGCGTTCATGCGCGGGCGCACGTTGAATGACAGCTTCATCATTCTCGATGAAGCCCAGAACACCACGCAGGAGCAGATGAAGATGTTCCTGACGCGGCAGGGCTTCAATTCGAAGATGGTGGTGACGGGCGACCTGACGCAGGTCGACCTTCCGATGGGCCGCCGCAGCGGCCTGCTCGACGCCGTGGATATTCTGAAAGGCGTGGAGGGAATCTCCTTTATCGCATTCGACGAGCGCGACGTGGTGCGCCACAGCCTGGTGCAGCGCATAGTGCGGGCGTACGAAAAATACAACGAAAACGTGGCGGGAAAGCAACTCTCGCTGAAGCTGGCGGGTGACACGGAGCCCGATCCGGCTATTCCCGCTTCCGGCTGAGGCCTGAGCGGCCACAATGAAATCGGACCCACTCATAACTTACCGGCGTTCGCCGGCATCTCTCGAACGGCCTCGGCTGGAACGATTCGCGCGGCTGGCGCAGAGCCGGATCGCGCGCGGTCGCGAGTTTCATTGCCTGATCACGGGCGATGCGGAGATTCGCTCGCTTAATCAAAGGTTTCGTCGGAAAGATGCGCCGACGGATGTGCTTTCGTTTCCTTCGGGTGAAAGAAATCCGCTGGGCGATATTGCGATTTCACTCGCTCGCGCGCGGGCGCAGGCGAAGGAATGCGGGCACTCGACCGAAGACGAAATCTGCATTCTGCTTCTGCACGGGCTGCTGCACCTGCTCGGCATGGATCACGAAACGGATGACGGCGCCATGGCGCGCGCCGAACTGCGCTGGCGGCGAAAGCTGGAGCTGCCCGCCGGGCTGATTGAACGGGCGCGCGCATGATCCTGATCACCCTGATTGTGCTGGCGCTGTTCACGGCGCTGTTCACGACCATCCAGACGTTCTATCTCGAAAGCATGCGGCTGCGGACGCGCGAATTGCCGTCGCTCACGTGGTTTCGCGAGGTACTGGAGCCGAAGCTGAAGACGCGCTCGACCGAAGACGGCGCCACTGCGTTTTCGCTCTGGAAACATACGTGTCTGGTCGTGATGGGCGTGCTGGTTGTGTCGCAGGTGACAGGGCCGGGACCGCTCTCCGCAATCGATATCGGCGAAGGATTGGGCGGTGCGGTGCTGCTGATGGCGTTCTCCGCCTATTTGGTGCCGCAGGTGATTTACGAGAGATCGCGCTGCCACTGGATGCTGGCGCTGCTTCCGATTCTGCTGATCGCCAAAGTGATCGTGCGGCCGTTTGTGCTGGCGCTGCATCTGCTGCACCTGATCATCGATATCGTGAAGCCGCAGCCGGAAGACGAAGACGAGGCCACGCCGGCCGAAAATATCGATACGCTGATTACCGCGGGCACCGAAGAAGGTCTGATTCAGGAAGACGACCGCAGGCTGATCGAATCGGTGATCGCGTTTGGCGACAAAGTGGTGCGCGAGGTCATGACGCCGCGTCCGAACATGATCACCGTGCGGGCGGAGGATACGCTGGCGCAACTGCATCAGCTCGTCGTCAACGAGCAGTACTCGCGCATTCCGGTTTCGGAATCGTCGATCGACGAGATCATCGGCTTCGTTCATGTGCGGGATATGTTTGAGGTGGCGGAGAAGGATCGGGAGGTCCGCAAGGTTCGCGAACTGATGCGGCCGGTACGTCTGGTGCCCGAGACCAAGCTGGTGCACGAACTGATGCGCGAGATGCAGCAGGACGGATCGCACATGGTCATTGTCGTCGATGAATACGGCAACACGGCGGGTCTGGCGACGATGGAAGATCTGGTGGAAGTGATTGTGGGAGAGATCCGCGACGAACACGAACCGGGGTCTGACATCAGCGAGGATGGCAACGGCGGATTTGTCGTTTCGGGTAGCTTCGATCTGGCGCGGCTCGGCGACCTGCTGAATTTTTATGCTGAGGAAGACGTGGAATCGACGACTATTGGAGGGCTGATCACCGAATGGCTCGGGCATGTGCCAAAGGCAGGCGAGACGATCGAGCGCGACGGTCTGCGCGCCGAGGTGCTGGCAGCGGACGAGATGAGGGTGGAGCAGGTGAAGCTCAGCCGGGTTCCGGAGGAGGCTCCTGCCGGTGAGTGACTCATTCCGTTCCGGCTTTGTCTCGATTCTGGGCCGGCCCAATGCGGGCAAATCCACGCTGCTGAATGCGCTCGTGGGGCAGAAGATTTCGATTGTCGCGGATAAGCCGCAGACGACGCGCACCGCGATCCAGGGCGTAATGACCACGCCGGGCGCGCAGGTGATTTTCGTCGATACGCCAGGAATTCATAAATCCGATTCGTCGATCAACAAACGCATGATGGACGCGGTGCGCGCGTCGCTTGATGAGCGCGATCTCTTTGTCTATGTAGTGGACGGAACGCGGCCGTTCGGCGCGGAAGACGAGCGCGCGATGGCGATTCTGCGGGCGGAGGGACCGCCCGTGATCCTCGCGGTGAACAAGATCGATGCCTTGAAGTCGCGCCAGGATCTGCTGCCGATTCTCGAGGAGTATCGCAGGCGGCGCGAGTTCGCGGAATTTATCCCGATTTCCGCGGCGACGGGCGAAGGGATCGATCTGTTGCGTGAAGAAGTCGTAAAGCGTCTGCCGGAAGGCCCCGAGTATTTTCCGCCCGATCATGTCACGGACCAGCCGGCGCGTTTTCTTGCGGCGGAGCTGATCCGGGAAAAGATTCTTCGCACGACGCAGCAGGAAGTTCCGCATTCGGTCAACATCGTAATCGATAAGTGGGAAGAGCTGCCGCGGCTGATCCGGATTTACGCGACGATCTACGTGGAGCGCGAAGGCCAGAAGGCGATCGTGATCGGCGCGAAAGGCAGCGCGCTCAAGCGCACCGGCCAGGCCGCGCGTGAAGAAATGGAGGCGCTGTTCGATACGCGCATTTATCTTGATCTTCACGTAAAGGTGGAGCCTGGATGGCGCGAAAAGTCGGCGTTTCTAAATACGATTGACTGGCGTACAATGGCTCAAAGAGATGAATCGTAGACGCGTTCTGGTTTCACTCCCGTTACTTCCTGCTTTGGCGTTCGTTTCCTGGGCCGCTGACAAGCCACCGCTCACCGATGACTTCATATCCGACAGCGTCCGCGCAAAGCTGTCCGGCGATGTTGTGGTCAAAGGCGCCCGGATCGATGTTGAGGTCAAGAATGGCGTTGTGACGCTCACCGGCCAGGTGGCGACAGAGAAGCAGAAGAATAAAGCCGAGAGTCTGGCGAAGAAGGTGAAGGGCGTGAAGAGCGTCATCAACAAGATTCAGATCACGCCGCCGTGACGCGCTTCGGAACGGCCGCGATTTCGGGCCTTCTTCTTTGCCTGCCGCTTTTCTCGCAGATCCCGGAGGAAGTAACGGTATCGAGCGTTGCCGGCGCAATGCGTTTTCCCGCGGGCCTCGCGTGGTCGCGCGACGGATTTCTGATCGTCGCCGACAGCGAGAAGCGCGAGATCTATCGCGTGGACCCGAAGAAGCGGCCGGCGCCCACCCATCAGGATGCGAATGGCGTTCAGGGAATCGCGTACGATTCCGAGGGCCGTCTTTATCTCTGCGAAACGGTGACCCGCAAGCTCATGCGTCTCGACCGGCGCGGCAGAATGGAGACGATCGCGGCGGCATTCGAAGGAAAGAAGTTCAACGGACCAGGCGAAGTCGTCGTGCGGCGCGATGGTCAGATTTATTTCACGGATCCGGCATTCGCGAGCGCGATCGATCAGCGTGAGCTCGATTTCAACGGCGTCTTTCACGTGAGGCCGGGCGGTGAAGTGGAGGCGATCGCGCGCTGGAAGACGCGACCGAATGGCGTGGCGCTCTCCGCGGATGGGAAAAAGCTCTTCGTTTCGGACGCCGACCGCCACGCGATCGTCCAATTCGATCTGGACGGGAAAGGCGCGGCAACCGCTTCGCGCGATTTCATCACCGGAATCCACGGTGTCCCGGCGGGACTGCGGCTCGATACAACCGGGCGGCTGTTCGTGGCCGCCGCCGGCCTGCCGATTTATTCGCCGGATGGGAAACTGCAACGAACTCTGTTCGAGACGCGGCGTGTGCTGAACTGCGCATTTGGCGGACCGGACCTCGACTTGCTCTATGTGGCGACGCCGAAGGAGGTGCTGGAAGTGAAAATCGGCGTGAAAGGCGCGCTGCAGTACTGATGTCCACAGGCGAGAGCGTGCCGGCCGACGATCGCCGTTTTCCGGCGCGTCCGGTGGTTGGAGTCGGCGCGCTGATTATCGACGGCAACCGCATTCTTCTCGTCGAGCGCGGGCGTGAGCCGCTGAAGGGATACTGGTCGCTCCCGGGCGGGGCGGTCGAGACGGGCGAGCTTCTCAGGGATGCGTTGCGCCGCGAGGTGCGCGAGGAGACCGGGCTCGAAGTGGAGGTCGTGCACCTCATCGAAATCTTCGAGCGCATTATGCCCGGCGAAAACGGGCGAACCGAATATCACTACATCCTGATGGATTACATCTGCCATCCGGCCGGCGGCGTGCTGGCCGCGGCCGATGATGCGAGCCGCGTCGAGTGGTTTACTGAAGACGAGGTTGCGGCCGGAAAAATGGGGGAGAAGATCACGCGCGGCACTCCGGGTGTGATCGCGAAGGCGTTCGACTGGCTGCGTGCGAATCGACATGACTGAAGAAACCATGCCGTTCGGCGGGCTGGAGGCGCTCGAGTGGGAACAGGTGCATGCGCTCGTGGCGCGGCTGGTGGCAACGCCGGCGGGCGAGGCGGAAATGGCGCGGGTCGGCCCTTCAACCGATCAGGCGCGCATCGAGCATGATCTCGCGGAAGCGGCGGAGGGAATCGCCTGGCTGCGCGCGGTCGGCCAGGGCGGGGTGCTTCGCATCCAGCTCAGCGGGCTGCCGGATGTCTCGATGGCGATCGAGAAGCTGCGGATCGAGGGCGCGACTCTCGAACCTTCGGAAATTTTCGGGCTCATTCAGCTGCTCGATCGCGCGGCGGATGCGAAGTCTTCACTGAGCGCGGCGGCGGAGCGCTTCCCGCTGCTGGGCGCGTACGCCGAAAAGATCGGGGATTTCCGGCAGGTGCTGCGGGAGGTCAGCGGCAAGATCAATCCGGATGGCTCGATTCCGGATAACGCGAGCCCGCACCTGAACCGCATTCGCCGCGATATCGAGAAGCAGCGCAAGGCGATTCAGGATTCGCTCGAGCGCTTTCTCAAAGCCAATCGCAACGAAGGCGTGCTGCAGGATGAGTACGTCGCCATTCGCAATGACCGGTTTGTGGTGCCGGTGCTGGCGGGGCAGCGGCGAAGACTGCCGGGCGTGATCCACGGCGCCAGCTCCACGGGGCAGACGGTTTTTCTCGAACCGCTCGATACGATCGATCTCAATAACGATCTGGTGCGGCTGCAGGATGATGAAGCGCGCGAGGTAGCGCGCATCCTGCGGGATCTGACGGAGCGGCTGCGTGGTTCCGTGGTTCCGATTCGGGAAGCAGCGGCCGTGATGGCGCGCCTCGACGTGATCTTTGCGAAGGCGAAGTTCGCAATCGATTTCGATTGCTCTATTCCGCGGTTCAGCGAGCGGCGGCTGGAGCTGAGAAACGCGCGGCATCCATTGCTGATGGATGTGCTGCGGCGCGCGCGGCGGTCAGTCGTGCCGTTTTCACTCACACTCGACAATGAGACGCGCACGCTCCTGATCAGCGGTCCGAACACCGGCGGGAAGACGGTCACCCTGAAGACGGTGGGGCTTGTGTCGCTGATGGCGCAGGCGGGATTGCCGGTGCCGTGCGAATCGGCGGAACTGCCATTGTTCAGCCAGGTGCTGGCGGATATTGGGGATCACCAGTCGATCGAGCAGAATCTCAGCACGTTCTCGGCGCACGTGGCGCGGTTGCGGGAGATGGCCCTCGATGTAACACCGGATTCGCTGGTGCTGCTCGACGAGATCGGATCGGCGACCGACCCGGACGAAGGCGGCGCACTCGGCGTGGCGCTGGTGGATCATTTTCGCGCGGCCGGCGCGTTCACGCTGGCGTCCACGCATCTCACGGCCCTGAAGATCTACGGCGCAAGCACAAAAAGCGTGCTGAACGCCTCGATGGGGTTCGACGAAGAGACGCTGGCCCCGACTTACCGGCTGCAGTTGGGGCTGCCGGGGAAATCGGCGGGCCTGGATATCGCGGCGAGGCTCGGGATGCCGGACGATATTCTGCGGCGAGCGCGGGCGTCGCTCGGGCAGCGCGATATCGAGCTCTCGCGGCTCATCGCGGACCTGCATCGGCGCATGGAAGAAACGGCGGCGATGCACTCTTCTCTTGAGCGCGACCGTGAGGCGCTGGCGCAGCGGGAGAAGGAGATCGCGGCGGAGTGGCAGCGGCGGGAATCGGCGAAGCTGGCCGAACTCGAAGAACGCTTCGACCAGATGCAGCGCCGCTGGCAGGACCGCGCCGAAGAGACGGTGGCCCGCATTTCCGAGACTGCGGAGCGCAGGAAATCCGTGGAGCAGGCGCAGCGGCAGACTTCAAAATTCGCGCGGGAGATGCGCGAGGAATGGGAATCGGGCATTGTCCGCCGCGAGAATCCCGCGGCGCAGCCCACCGCGGCGATCGCCGAGGGCAGCCGTGTGCGGCTGAAGGGCATCAGGGACATTGCGCGGGTGACGCGGCTGCTCGGGCACGACCGGCTGGAGGTGGCGGTCGGCTTCGTGAAGATGCAGGTGCCGCGCACGGACGTGGAGGAGGTCCTGCGGGATGAGGGCGGCGGAACGCCGCAATTACCGAAAGGCGTGCGCTTCCAGCCGGGGCCGCAGTTGAATCCGGGCGAGCGGGAGATCAATGTGATCGGCGAGCGCGCGGAAGAGGCCCTGGAGCGCGTGGAGCGCTTCCTGGACGCCGCTGTGATGGCGACGGCGGCCCGTGTGCGGATCGTCCATGGGCACGGCATGGGGATCCTGCGTCGCGCCATCCAGGATTTTCTGAAAAGCAACCCGCATGTGGAGAAGTACTACCCGGCTGACCAGTATGAGGGCGGCAGCGGAGCGACGATCGTGGAACTGAAGGACTAAAAGCAGACTGGCGGACTTTCCGTTTCCGGGGTCCGCCAGTGCCAGGAGGAGGTTGAGACCAATAAATGAACTATGATTGCGTTTCCCGACCGCCGTGTCCGATCACGTCGATCAGCACCTTCAGTCTAAGCGATTTTGCGGGACCGATACAAGACTGAAGTCCAGCTGCTGGTACTAATCCGCCCGGAAAAACAAAAACGGCCGGGTCGCCAGGGAGGCGCACCGGCCGTTTCGCTCTGGAGGAGAGAGGCTTAGGCCTTGCGGCGGCGAACCATCGCGCCAGCCACCAGACCGGAACCGATGAGTACGAAAGTTGCAGGTTCGGGAACGCCGGGAGGAGGCGGTGTCTGTCCCCCGGTGGAGGTGGAGAGACCGCTCGACGAATAGGCCAGGAATTCCTGCGTCGTGCTGCCCCAGCCGGCGGTACCGTCAGGATCGCAGCCGGAGGTGCCATGGCTGCCGACGGTGCATCCGGCGGAGTTGACCGCGGTGATGATGTACCAATCACTTGCGACCAGGTTCGCGTAGTGGCTCGAATAGCCCCAGCTTGAAGTGCCGGTGGTCGTGTTGAAGCCCGCAATGTAGTTCTGCGCGTCCGAAATCCACCTGGCGGCGGATTGGGCGGTGCCCGAATCGCCAGACCACGCGCCGCCGTTGTTGTAATGAGAATAGTTGGGAGCCGTGGCGCCGCCCGGGGCGTCGGTCAGCTGCCAGATGGCTTCCTGGATCGCTTTGTCGTTCGTGGTCCCGGTGTACTGCATCTGAGTCGCGAGCCAGGCCATTTCCTCGTACAGGGTGGTCCCGGACGCGTATGAAGTGTTTGGATTGGCGACGCCATAGCGGGTTTGTGCAGAAAGCGTGGCGGAATCGGCGTTCAAAGCGGTCGAATACACCGAGATGTTCTGCTGGCCGAACTTGATCGAGTCGTTAAAGTCGTCGCAGTAAAGGGAAACGCTCGTGCCATCGACCGTGCCGCTGTAGGGGCTGATCGCGTAGCTCCCGTCATACACCAGGCCGGGTGAATTGGATTGCGTATTGAAATCCAGCACGTACGATGTGGCTGCCTGACCCATCGACGCGCCGAAAATCAGAGCCCCCGCGAGAATCGTGAATTTCGTTCTCATTAACAGTCTATGCTCCTCTGAACAAAGGCTATTTTATGGAATCGGGGTTTAATCGAACAAGTCCTGATCTATTCCTTAAAGCCCGCGCCGGCTGGGTCTAGTACCCTGTTTTCTCTGGATATGGAGGGTCACCGGAGAGCCGGCTTTGACGCCCAGTTTACTGGCTGCATCCGATTGATTTGAAGATATTTCCACGTAACCAGAACTGCCGAAAAGAGCGAAGATCTCGTGCCGACAAGCTTCAGCATACGTGTGATGGAAAGTACTAATCGTTTTACGCCCGATCTTGAGACGAAACGGTTCGGCAGCAATTCGGCCGAACTTGCCGGTGTCTAAGTTGCTGATAATATTGCCAAAACGGTCAATCTTGAGTACGGACGCAAGCCAGATGCCAGATTCTGCCTGGAGGACCGCTGAAAAGTCTCCGACCAATGTGTCGGTGATTACATTCCCGAACCGATTTGGGGCAATTCCGCGCGCCAGGTGAGCGGTTACGGGCGCGAATATGTCCCGCCCATGGAATGTGCGGCTGACCGGATTGCGGAAAAAACGGTTCCGCGAGATCTCGCGGACAGTGGCGCCGGGAACGGCTCGCAGGATGAAACTGAGCAGTCCGTTATCGGGCGCGACGAAACGGTGGCCGTCGGCTTGCGCGAGGATCGCCCGGCGTATGCTTCCGACGCCTGGATCCACGACGGCGAGATGCGTTGTGCCCTTCGGAAAGCAGCGCCAGGCCTGGGCCAGCGTATAGGCTCCCTCCGAGATCGCGTAAGGAGTGATGTCGTGGGTGATGTCGACGAGTTCGGCCTCAGGGCAGATGCTGAGAATCACGCCCTTCATGGCCGCTACGTAATGGTCGGACGTCCCAAAATCGGTAAGGAGCGTAACGATGGGGCGTTTCATGAGCTAGTAAAATAATAGAAAATGCAACACTTTTATTTCGATCACAACGCGGCGTCGCCGGTGGCGCCCGAAGTGTTGCGCGATTTGTCAGGCGCGATGGCAGAGGTGTACGGCAACGCGTCCAGTATCCATCATTTCGGACAGGCGGCCAAGCGGCGGCTGGAAGGGGCGCGCCGGACCGTGGCGGCCCGGCTGGGTTGTTCCGACCGCGAAATCGTGTTTACGAGCGGCGGGACGGAATCGGACAATCTGGCGATTTTCGGCATAGGGCGGCGCGGCGGACATGTGGTGACAAGCGCGATCGAGCATCCCGCCGTGCTGAACGCGTGCGCGCAGCTCGAGCGCGAAGGCGTGCCGGTCACCTGGCTGCCGGCCGGCCGCGACGGCCGCGTGAATGTGGACGATGTGCGGGGCGCACTGCGTCCGAATACGTCGCTCGTATCGGTGATGCACGCCAACAACGAGACCGGCGTTCTGCAGCCGATCGCGGAAATTGCGGAAGTGGTGCGGGCGGCCGGTGTTTTTTTCCATTCGGATGGAGTACAGGCTTGCGGCAGGATTCCGGTGAATGTGCGGGAGCTGGGCGTCGATCTGTATTCGATCAGCGGCCACAAATTCGGAGCGCCGAAAGGAGTGGGCGCGCTCTACGTGCGCAAAGGCGTGGAACTCGCGCCGCTGCTCCACGGCGGCCGGCATGAGCGCGGACGGCGTGCCGGGACGGAAAACGTGGTGGGCGCGGGCGCTCTGGCGGTGGCGCTGGCACTCGATTTCGACTGGGCGTCGCTGGCGGCGCTGCGCGACCGGCTGGAAGCCGGCATTCTGCAGCGTGTGCCCGGAACCGCGGTGAACGGGGACCGGGAGCATCGCGCGCCGAATACTTCGAACATCCGGTTTGAAGCGATTGAGGGCGAGGCGATGGTGATTGCGCTCGATCTTCGCAGCTATGCCGTTTCGAGCGGCTCTGCATGTTCGAGCGGCGCGGTGGAGCCATCGCACGTCTTGCTTGCGATGGGCCTGAGCCCCGAAGAGGCCCGGTCGAGCGTAAGATTTTCTCTGGGTCCAGGGAATACGGCGGAGCAGGTGGACGGGCTGATTGAAGCGGTGGCGGAGAGCGCAGCGCATTTGCGCCGGATTTCGCCGGTGGCGCTTTCGGGCGCCGGAGTAGCTGGATGAATGATCTGATTGCAGTCGCGATGTCGGGCGGAGTGGATAGCTCCGTCGTCGCAGCCCTGCTGCATCGTGAAGGGCGCACCATCGCCGGTATGACGATGCAGCTCTGGAATCAGCGGCGTCTGCCGGAACTTGCGACGGAGCAGGCCACCGGACGCTGCTGCTCACTCGACGACGTGTACGACGCGCGGCGCGTGGCGGAGCAGATCGGATTTCCGTTTTACGTGGTGAATCTGGAGCGCCAGTTCGAGCAGAACGTGATCGAGCCGTTTGTGAGCGAGTATCTGGCGGGCCGTACTCCCGTGCCATGCACTCTCTGCAACACATTCATCAAGTTCGATCGTTTCCTGGAACTGGCGGATTCGGTGGGCGCGCAGGCGATTGCGACGGGGCACTACGCGCGCATCACGAAGAACGCTGAGACGGGCCGCTACGAGCTTCGTACGGCGGTGGATTTCTCGAAAGACCAGACCTATTTCCTCTGGGGACTGACGCAGGCGCAGCTCGCGCGCACGCTGTTTCCGCTCGGAGACATGTCGAAGCCGGAAGTGCGGGCGATGGCGGAGAACCTCGATCTGCCGGTAGCGAAAAAGCACGAGAGCTATGAGATCTGCTTCGTGCCGAACGGCGATTACGCGGCGTTCATGGATGCGTGGCGGAAGGAGAAGGGCATTGCGCAGGAGCCCGCGGCGGGCGTCGTGGTGGATACCGAAGGGCACGAGCGCGGACGTCATGCGGGCGCGCACCGGTTTACCGTCGGGCAGCGCAAAGGGCTTGGAATTGCGGCCGCCGAGCCGCTCTATGTGATTGCGACCGATCCGAAGACGCAGACGGTGACGATCGGATCGAACGATGATCTGCTGCGCTCCACCATGACGGTGGGCGGAGTGAACTGGGTTTCGTGGAGCGGCCTCGCGGCGCCGGCGCGCGCGCGGGTTCGTATTCGCAATCGGCACGTGCCGGCTCCCGCGACGCTCTCTCCGCTCGAAGATGGCCGCGTGGAAGTGCGCTTCGATGAGCCGCAGCGCGCCGTGACGCCGGGACAGGGCGCTGTTTTTTATTCGGACGACCTCGTCGCGGGCGGCGGCTGGATCGAGTAGCTTGCGGAAACGGTCCGGGTTGCGCAATGGGGTGGAAGCCGCGCTCGCCCGCGGGCTCATCGCCGCGCTGCAACACTCCTCGCGTCCGGTTGCCGATGCGCTGGGGGCGCGCTGCGGGCGGTTGCTGGATGCGATGGTGCCACGTCTGCGCCGCACCGCGTATCGGAATCTCGAATTCGCATATCCGGAGCATGACGCCGAATGGCGGCGCAAGACCGTGGATGGCGTGTACCGTTCCGTCGGCCGACTGCTGGTGGCGCTCGCGCGATTTCCGTCCATCAATCGCAGCAACGTGGGCGACTGGATTCGCTATGAGGGCTTCGAACATTACGAGCAGGCGAAGGCGGAAGGGCGCGGCGTCCTGTTTGCGACCGCGCATCTGGGGAACTGGGAACTGAGCGCATTTGCCCACGCGCTTCTGACGGAAAAAATGAACATCGTGGTGCGGCCGCTGGATAATCCGCTGCTGGATGCGCTGGTGGAAACGCGCCGCGGGCTCTCGGGCAACACGCTGCTTTCGAAGCGGGATTTCGCGCGCTCCATTCTGCATGCGCTGCGCGACAACGAGCCGGTCGGCATCCTGGTGGATCAGAATTCGGCGGGCGAGAATTCTGCTTTCGTTCCGTTTTTCGGCAAGCCCGCCTGCACAAATCTGACGTTCGCGAAGCTGGCCGGGCGCAGCGGGGCCGCGGTCATTCCGGGCTTTGCGGTATGGAATGAAAGCGAACGGCGCCACGTGCTGAAGTTTTATCCGGCGGTTCCGATGAGCGGCGACGCCGTCGAAGATACGGCGCGCATTCAGGCCGCAGTGGAGCGGGCAATCCGCGAGTATCCGGATCAATGGCTCTGGATTCATCGGCGCTGGAAAACGCGCCCGCCCGGCGAGCCTCCCGTTTACTGAAGCTCGGCGGCATTCCAGGGGAGCGCAATCCCGTTCATGTGCGCGTAGGCGATCGCCTGGCCGAGCTGTTCGGCGATGGCGGTATCGATGCGCGTGAGCAGACCGCGATTGGTCGTGACCTGGCCGAAGAGTTCCGCATTCCCCGCAAGAAATCCGGCGCGCACGCCTTCCATATCTTTGTGGACTTCGGCGAGATTCGCGCTCAACCGGGCCATGATCGCGTACTTGCCCGGCGGCGGGGTCTGATCATTTTCCGCGAGCCGCGGCGCGAGATCGGCGGTTTTGATATCGCCGCCCGCGAGTGAATCCATAAGCTTGGCCGAGTCGGCGATCCGCAGGAAGATCTGGGCGAACGAGCGTGAGGACGCGTTCGGACGCCACGAATATTTCTCCTCCGGAATTATGCGCGCGAGCATCATGACGCGCGATTCGAGATCGGCAAACGGCTGGAGGACATCGACCGCGGGAATCACGCTCGGAACATCTTCCACATTGAGCAATTCGACATCGAAGATCAGATCGGCTTTCGCGGGAATCGGCCCGGAGCCCGTTTCGCCGTAGGCAAGCTGAGAGGGCACGAAAAGACGCCGCTTGCCGCCCACCTTCATGCCTTCGAAGCCAAGATCCCAGCCGGCAATCACCTGGCGGCGGCCCTGGATGAAATCGAAGGGCTCGTTGCGATCGACCGACGAATCGAATTTCGTGCCGTTCCTGAGCCAGCCGGTGTAGTGGACGGTGAAGCGCTTGCCCGCGGCAGCCGGCGCGCCCGTGCCCTGCACGATATCGATGTAGCGCAGCGCCGCCAGTTCGGTGGGAGTGCCCTGAACGGCTGGAGGCTGCGCCTGTGTCTGTGCAATGCCGAGCGCGAGAAGGATCAGCGGGAGGCGGACAAACATGTTTCCAGAATAAGGTCAGGACGCATGTTTATCCAGTGCAAATCGTGGTTTTTTGAAGCATCGAGGGCGGCCTGCGGGATCAGGCCGATCAGTTCGCTGCCTTCGATTTCCACGCCGCGTTTTCCGGCGGCATCGCGGACTGCGTCGAACACGACGTGCAGCGGGGTGCGGCGGAAATCGACGAGATTCATGGAAACCTGGACCTTGCGCTGGGATGCCAATTCGAGGCCAAGAGCTTTGACGGCCGGAAGTCCGCCATTCGATTCGCGGATTTCGTTGGCGATGGATTTCGCCGCCGCGAGATCATTGCTTTTCAGAATGATGTTCCAGGCGATCAGGAAATTGCGCGCGCCAACCACGCAGCAGCCGGCGGTGGGATGGCGTCCCTGGCCGATATCGGGAGACAGATCGGAATTTGCGCGGCGGCGGATGTTTTCGAGGCGCGCGCATTCGGGACGCTTCGCCGCGGCTTCGTAGAAAAAGACGGGGACGTGAAGCTCGTTCCAGATACGATCACCTGTCGCGTGCGCGAGAGCGGCGCATTCTTCGAGCGTGATGCCGCTGACCGGAACGAACGGGACCACGTCCGCCGCGCCGACGCGCGGGTGCACGCCTTCGTGCTTCGCGAGATCGATTTTCGCAACCGCTGTGGCAACAGCCGAGAACGCGGCTTTGGCGACGGACGCGGGATCGCCGGCGAAAGTGAGGACGGATCGATTGTGGTCGGCGTCGGAAGTCGAATTCAGGAGCCGCACGCCGGGCACGTCGCGAACCGATTGCTCGAGCGCCGCGATGACCGGCCGTTCCCGGCCTTCGGAGAAATTGGGGACGCACTCGACGATCAAACGCGCTTGTCCTTTCCCCATGGTTTCCCAATGCGCTTCTTCATGGCGTGCGAAGTGTGGCGCATGAGCGCGGAGCCGATGCGATAAATCGCGCCTGGAATGACGATGACTTCACCGCGGTCAAGGCCGCGCAGCGAAGCATCCACGACGGCATCGGCCTGCAACCAGAGAAACGCCGGGATATTCGCACGGTCGACGCCGAGCACGTCGTGAAATTCGCTGAACGTGAAGCCCGGGCAGAGCGCCTGTACTTTGACTTTGGAACGAATTCCGTTCAGCTCGATGTCGAGTCCCTGCGTGAAAGCATTCGCCCACGTTTTGGTAGCGCAATAGCTGACGTTGCCCTCTGTCTGTCCGAAGGCCG
The DNA here is from genome assembly GCA_964590625.1 of uncultured Solibacteraceae bacterium. Classification (GTDB taxonomy): domain Bacteria; phylum Acidobacteriota; class Terriglobia; order Bryobacterales; family Bryobacteraceae; genus BOG-234. The sequence goes on along the minus strand of CAZPZE010000099.1, from coordinate 3,977 downwards.
CGACGGACGACACGTTGATGACGCCGCCACGATCGCGCGGCACCATGGCTTTGAGAGCGGCGTGCGTCAGGCGCATCATCGCCAGCACATGGAGGCGGTGCATCTGCTCCTGCCCCTGCAGATCGGCTTCCCAAAAGCGCCCCAGCGTGCCGAAGCCCGCATTATTCACCAGTAGTTCGAGACCGGCGCAATCGCGAATGGCGGACTCGGTAGCAGCGAGGCCTTCTTCGCGGGTGAGGTCAGCCGCGATTATCCGGGTGTTCGCGGGAAGCTCGGCGGCAACGGCGCGCAGCCGGTCCTCGCGGCGTGCGACCAGAATCAGATCGAAACCGCGCGCGGCCAGTTTGCGCGCGAATGTCTCTCCGATGCCGCTCGATGCGCCCGTAATCAGGGCAACCGGCTTTGCCATGTCCACGACGATAGCAGCATCGGATGCGCCTGATAAGATGATGCGCGGTCCCTCGCGGCATGCCCTCGTTTCGCTGGAGAGTCTCTTTGCTGATCGCTGCTGCGTGTCTTGCTTTCGGGCAGACGCAGCCGATCGCATTCAGTCACAAACTGCATGTGAGCGCAGCGAAGCTGCAATGCACCGATTGCCACGCGCTGCCGGAGAAATTCGGCGATCCGGTTGGAATTCCGGATGCGCCTCGCTGTCTTGAATGCCACGCGCTGGCGCCCAATCAGGAGACACTGGTCGCGAAGCTCAACGAATCGGTGGAGAAGAAGCAGCCGATCCCCTGGGTTCGGGTTTTCACGCTGAAGAATTTTGTTTACTTCGATCACCGCTATCACCTCCAGAACGGCGCCACGTGCGAGCAATGCCACGGGCCCATCAGCACGGAAGACGTTGTGACTGACCAGCTCGGCACTACGAAGATGACATTCTGCCAGCCGTGCCACGTCAAATCGGGCGCGGCCACCGGATGCGCGACGTGTCACGATCCGCGGTAGTGCGGTGTCTCCGAAACAGCTGTACTAATTCAGGGACACGCGACTTCCAGTCGCGTCAGCTCAAACGCGAAAACACCGAAGTTGCGTGTCCGCTGGCGTCGAAAGCAATCAGCGCTTCGGATCGATGAGGGGCGTGCGCCCTTCCTTCTTCAGAATGGCGACCATCAGGTCAACCGCCGTGTCGATCGGCAGGCCATTGGCGATCTGAATCGCGGTGCGGCCCTGCGCGTTCTTCACGTCGACATCGACGCCTTTGTCCGACAGGAACTGAACCACTTCGCAGATGGATTTCTGCGGCGCGAGCGCTCCGGTCCCGGTGACTGCGGCGTGGACTGCGTTGTTGCCGGTCTGATTCGTCGCCAGCACGGTCTTCGGATCAGGATCCAGCTCGTAGGCGTATTCGACGGGCTCCACGTGAGCGCTGCCGGCCGCTTCCATGAGCAGCGTGCTGCCATCCTGCGCGCGAATCTTCGGATCGGCGCCCCCCGCGACGAGAGCTTTCATGGCATCCACGTGGCCGGCCTTAGCCGCCACCATCAGCGGCGTCAACTGGCCCGCGGGACCTCCGCGGCCGAAACCGCCGAAGCCGCGTCCCCTTCCGGCGGGTGCGTTGGCCGTTTTCGCGTTGGGATTCGCGCCCTTGGCGATGAGCTGACGGATCAGATCCGCATCGCCGGCCTGCGCGGCGGAGTGGAGCGGCGTGTTGCCCTGGCGATCGGCGACGGTCGGGCTGGCGCCTGCGTCGAGAAGCGCGGAGACGGCGGTGGGATGCTTCAGGTTCGACGCGATGAGGATCGGGGTGGTGCCATCGGGCATCGCTTTATTGGTATCGGCGCCCGCCGCGGCGAGAGCTTTGACGGTATCGGCATCGCCCTTTTCGGCCGCAAACATGATTGGAGTGAAATTGCCCTTTGATACAGAATTCACGTTTGCGCCGTGCTGGGCGAGAACTTTCACAACGGCCGCCCGTCCTTCGGCGGCGGCCCACATGAGGGCGTTCTGACCTTTGTCCTGGTCGACGGCGGCGACGTCCGCGCCCTTCGCCAGAAGCAGGCTTACCGCGTCCACGTTGCCGGTGGCGGCGCAGATCATGAGCGCGGTTTCGCCGTTCGCCCGGGAAGCTTTCGCGTTCGCCCCGGCGTCAAGCAGGGTCTTCACGAGCGCGGTGTCGCTGTTGGCGCAGGCAAGCGTGAGGGGAGATTCCCCGTAGTCATTGGCGACGTCGGGCTTCGCTCCGGCGGAGAGCAGCAACTTTGCGGTTTCATTATCTGCGCGCTCTGCCGCCCATGCGAGGGCTGTAGAGCCTCCTGGCTGGGCGGCGTTGACGTCGACTTTCGCCCGCAACAGCGCCGCTATCTGTCTTTTATCGCCGGACTTAACTGCATTGACCAGGCGCATGTCCGGGACGGCTGCCGAAAGCAGCGCGACGACCGCGAAACCGCTCAAGCCCGTACGCCAGTATCGGAAGAAAAACGAGGACATCGTAACAATTTTCATGTTTTGCAAAACTCGCGCTCCCCCGCAGATCGTATATAGTATACAATGAGAGCCGGACGTATGCGGCCCCTTTTCTTTCCCCTGTCAATTGCCGCCGGCGCAGGCGTTGTGGTTGTCTTGGCCGCGCTGGGGCAAAGCCCGGCGAATGCGCCACTACATAAGGTGGCTGCGGTCCAGAAGGCTCCGGTCCATCCGGCGTCGCAGCCGGTTGCGAAAGCAGCCCCCAAGCCTGCCGCGGCTGCTGACGCGCAGGCGCAGCAGGATCTCATTGATCAATATTGTGTGATGTGCCATAGCGAGGCGCTGAAGACGGCCGGCGTGGTGCTCGAAGGTCAGCACATTGATCATGTGGGCGACAACACTGCTATCTGGGAACGCGTGCTGCGCAAATTTGGCTCCGGTCAGATGCCGCCGCCCGGCATGCCGCGTCCAGACGCGGAAACTTCCGCGAAATTCACGAGTTGGCTGGAAAATCAGTTGAACGCGAACGCTGTGGCGCATCCGAATCCGGGTGCGCCGGCGATCCACCGGCTGAATCGGCTGGAATACGGAAATACGATCCGGGATCTTTTGGGCCTCGAAATCGACGCCAATGCGATGCTTCCCGGTGACGATTCCGGATATGGCTTTGACAACATTGCCGATGTTCTTTCGGTCTCTCCCGTGCTGCTGGAGAAATATATGGCTGCGGCGCGGAAAATCGCGAGCAGCGCCGTGGGTGCAATGGATATCCCGGCGGCAGAAACCGAATTTCTGGTGCCGTTCGGCACGCCGACCGACGTCCGGGTGAGCGAGGATCTGCCGCTCGGTTCGCGTGGTGGCTACGCGGTCCACTACAACTTCCCGGAGGACGCGGAATACATCATTCGCGTCACGATGGCCCAGGGCAACGATCGCGGCAGCCGCATCGACACCCGGCTGACCCTGAAAGCAGGTCCGCAAGTCATCGGAGTTTCCTACCCGAAAGACTCCCCCATGCCGGAACAGACCGGTGCGGCGACAGGACGGGGCGGTGCGGGCGGAGCAGGCGCTGGTCCGGGCGGTCCGCCGGCAAAGCTGGATCTCCGGCTGAACGATGTTCGGGTGAAACTTCTCGACCCGGTAGCGGGCGGCCAGCGCAACGTGTTCAGCATCTCGGTTCTCGGACCTTATAATCCGACCGGCCCCGGCGATACGCCAAGCCGCAGAAAGATTTTCGTTTGCCATCCGACCGCGCCAGCGCAGGAAGAGGCGTGTGCGCGTCAGATTTTCACCAACCTCACGCGGCGCGCGTACCGGCGCCCGGTGACTTCGGCCGACGTTTCGCCGCTGATGGCTTTCTATCAGAGAGAGCGGCAGTCCGGTTCGTTCGATCAGGGAATTGAAGCGGGCGTGCGCGCCGTGCTGGTTTCGCCGAATTTCCTGTTCCGCGAAGAGCCGGATCCGGCAACCGTGAAGGCGGGCGGAGTTTATCGCCTGAACGATTTTGAGCTGGCATCGAGGCTTTCGTATTTCCTCTGGAGCAGCATGCCTGATGAGGAACTTTTCAG